>DAOQNO010000001.1:0-33185 GCA_035332125.1 Elusimicrobiota bacterium
ATGCCCGTTTGCCAGAGGCTGAAGGGTTTTTTGGCCGGCGGCGGCACGAGCACGCCGGTCAAAAAACCCTTCAGCCTCTGGCAAACGGGCATGGCTTTCCTGGTTTTCGCGGGGGCGGCCTATTTCGGCTTCGACGCCGCGGCGGCGGGATCCGCCGGGCAAATGGTTTTGGGCGGTTTCGTGGGAATGCTGGGGTCCTGGGGCTCCCTCTTTTACGGTCGCCATCTCGCCCTGGGGCTGGCGGCGGTCGCGGTGCGGCCCGGTTCCGGCGAACGGGCGACCTTGAATTTGGACGCGCTGGCCGCCCGCCACGGCCTGGCCAGTCTGGAAGCGACGCGGGACTTGCCCGCGGGGGTATTCGCGGAAATTGAACCCGCCACGGGACGCGGGTTCATCGCTTCCTGGCTTGTGACCCCCTGGTCCCGGGCCGACGCGGTTCGCGCCTCGGTTGTCGCGCTCGTTTTGACCCACGAAGCCCAGCGCCGTCGCCTGAGCCGTTTGGAATTACTGCAAACGCCCGTTTTGTACTTGACCAAGCCCTTCTTCCGCGCCGGGACATTCTCGGCGGTTCGCGATCGATGGAAGGAAGGATTCCGAGCCGCGTGGTCGGGGATGGGCGAATGGGCGCAAATGGGTTCGGGGTTGTTCAGTTACGCGACGAACGCGGGCGTCAAAGCGTTTCCCGCGGCGCCCGCGTTGATGGTGGCCGGCCCCGTGGCGGGCCTGGGCGGGTCTACTTTCCTCACCGACCTTTTGGGATTGGTCGCGGGTCCGACGGTCTGGAGCTTGCCCGATTCCCTTCATTCCCTTCTGCGGGGCGGGGGGTTCCTGGGCGCGCCCGGGGTCGCGGAAAGCCGGAAAGGCGACGCGCTCGTGGTCAGTCTGCCCGAGGGGAAACTTTCGCCGGCCGTGGGCCGGGCGCTCCTTCAATTCCTTTCCGGCATCGGCGCCCGCCTGGAATCGGACAACGGGCGGGCCCCCGTGCACGTGGAGCTGGTCATCGGCGCCGCCGCCCCCTCCGCCGATCAGCGGGGGCAGCTGATGGCCGCCTTCCGCCAATTGGCCCAATCCGGCGGCGTTTCCAAGGACCTGCAGGATCGCCTGACCATCGACGTCACCCACCGGGCGCCCGAGGTTTTGAAAACCCGGTTGGGCGAATTGGCCCAGACCTCGAACATCAACGTTCTTTCCTCCGGCGACGAAGCCCCCTTCTGGTTCGGCCTCGGGGTTCCTCTTCGGGTCTTCGCGGTGCGCCTGCTGGAGAAGTTGACCCAGGTGGAAGTCGAGGTGGTGTTCACCGGCGCGGAAGCCGAAGCCGTGGCCCGGTTGAGCGGCCAGCGGGTCGAAAACGGTCAATTGCGCTTGAAAGCCCTCGGTCGGCCCTTGGACATTTTGGACGCCGACACCCGGAAAATCGAGACGTTCAACCAACAGGCCTAGGACCCCGGGAGCCCCGAAATCCCGGGGGTGGACGGGGCCGTTTTCCTTGTTTTGTTCGGGGTCTTTTTTGCTACACTCCAAGGAGCCGGACGCCGCGGTCCCCGTCCACACTCATTGCTGAGAAGGGTACATGAAGCGACTCCTCCCCATCCTGGCTCTCCTTTGTCTCTGGGTTATTGCCCGCGCGGGCAAAAACCCCCTGCCGGAACCCGATCAGCAATCCCGGGTTTACCGATTCAAGCCCGTTCAATTCAAAACCATTGATTCCTATTCCGATGAAAAACCCCTCTTAAACCAAATCGCCCGGGACACCTGGGGCTACTTCCGCGATTTGGTGGACAAACAGACCGGCATGCCCCTGGACAACGTGCTGATCGGCTCCACTTACACAAAAGTCAACAGCTACACCTCCACCACCAACATGGGGCTTTACCTCATGTGCCTGGTTTCCGCCGAAGACTTCGGATACATAACGCGGACGGAAAGCCTCGCCCGGGCGCGGCGCCTTCTGTCGACGCTTCGGGAGGTGGACCATTGGGAAGGGCAATTTTTTAACTATTACGAAACCATCACCACGGACGCCTCGTCGCGTTTCGTGTCCTCGGTGGACAACGGCTGGCTGGCCGCGGGGCTCATCGTGGCCCGACAAGCCTACCCCGAATTGGAATCGGAAATCGATCCGATGCTTCGGCAAATGGATTTTTCGAAATTGTTCGATCCCGAGGCGGGTCAGCTCTATTTGGGATACGACGCCGACAAAAAGAAGCCCTCGGACTCCCATTACGGCTTGCTGTGCACGGAACCCCGTCTGGCCTCCTACATCGGCATCGCCAAGGGCGATTTGCCCCACGACCATTGGTATCGGCTTTTTCGAACCCTCCCCCTGGATTGGGATTGGCAGAATCAAAAACCCAAGGGGAAAATCGTTGAAAAAGAAGGCGTTCCCGTTTTTTACGGCTATTACGAGCGCAACAAAGTCCGTTGGGTGCCGTCCTGGGGCGGGAGCCTTTTTGAATTTTTGATGCCGACCCTCGTGTTGGACGAAGGCCGTCTATCGCCCAAGGGGTTGGGCGCCAACAACAAGATCGCCCTGGACGCCCAGATCCGCTATGCCCTCGAAGAACGGCGTTACCCGGTGTGGGGCCTTTCCCCCTGCGCCACGCCCGACGATCCCCTGGGCTACAAGGAATACGGGGTTCCCTACTTGGGGGCCAAGGGCTACCGGGACGACGGCGTGGTCACCCCCCACGTGAGTTTTTTGGCCTTGTCCGTCGATGCGCCCCGGGCCATCGAAAACATTCGCCGTCTGGCGCGTTTCCGAAATTTCTATGGGGAATACGGATTTTACGACAGCATCAACGTCAAGACGGGTCGAATTTCCCCGCGTTATTTGGCCTTGGACCAGGCCATGACGTTGGTGGCCCTGAACAATTACCTGAACAACGGCGCGATTCAAAAGCGGTTTTGGAGCCATTCCCTGATCCAGGCCCAATCCCGGCTACTCCGCGACGAGGTTTTTTTTTAAGATATAACGGTCCGAATCGGTGATCCCCCGGACCGTTGGGGTTTTGACGCACCCCGACCCTGATCTTTCCGCGCCCTATTTCGTTGAAATTCTCGCCGGCCTTCGCCGGACTTTGGGAGCCATTCGCGTCAATCCGCCCCCGGGAACGCCGCTGACGGGCGTGGTCCGGGTGGCGCCGGAAGGAAAGGCGTCCCTGCCGGCGGGGTGGCGGCGACTCCCGACGGTGGTGGTCAGTGGCCGATCCGCGACGGCCCCTTCCTGGGACGTCGACAACGTGGTCTCGGCGCGGCGGCTGGTGGGTCTTCTGATTCGGCGCGGCCATCGGCGAATTGCTTTGATCAACGGAAAGTTGGACACGGCCAACGGGCGGGACCGCCGCCGGGGTTTTCGGCAGGCCCTGCGAAAAGCGGGGATTCGTCCGATCCCCGCCCTGGAAGTCGAAGGGCGCTTTGATCGAGAGCGCGGCCGTAAGGCCATGAAGTGGTTGTTGAATTTGAAACGGCCGCCAACCGCGGTGTTCGCGGCCAACGATGCCATGGCCCTGGGGGCCCTCGAAGAATTACGATATCGGCGATGCCGGGGCGTGGCGGTGGCGGGGTTCGACGATGTCCCGGAGGCTCGGAGGGCGGGCTTAACCACCGTTCGACCGCCTCTTCGTCGGCTGGCGGTCCAGGCGGGCCGGGCTCTTCGCCGGTGGGTTCAAAGGGACGAGCGCCCGGCGGCAAGGGCGATTGTGGTCCCGGCCCGGATCGTGATTCGAACGTCATCGATGAAACGTGTTGTTATTTAGAAGCAAAGAACGAAAGTCAGGAGACGATGTGAACGTCACGAAACGACGTTGGATGCTGGTCGCCGCTCTGGCCGCCGCCGCCCCCTTGGGGGCCGCGGTGATTGATCCTTTTGAGTCCCTTTCGGGTTGGTCGACTTTCGCCGATACCGGGTCCACCGTGACTTTAAGCGCCGTCACGGGCGTCGCGGGCAACGCCCTTCAAATGAATTACGACATGACGGCCGGATCTTTTGTCGGCATCACCCGCACCTACAGTTCCCGGAATTACGCGGCCACGGGGGCCAACGCCCTCCGGTTCGCCTACCGGGCCTCGGGCCCCACCAACACGGCCCAAATCGAATTCGTCGACGCGGACAGCACCACCACGGTCTTGGCCGACGGCCTGGTTTACAAGTTTCCCGTGACCCCGGACAACACCTGGCGGGAACTCACCGTTCCCCTGACGGATTTCATTACCTTCGCCAACGGCAACTCTTCCTTCGATTTGTCCCAAACCGCGAAATTCAGCTTTGGCGTCACCAAAGACAACGGCTCGGCCGGGACCGGCACCGTTTATTTCGACGCGTTCCACTTGATCCGGGCGACCCAGCCCGTTTCCTTGATCGACGGCAGTGAAAATTCCATTCCCGGTTGCGTGGCCAATTCGGTTCTCAACACCTGCGTCAACGACCGCATCGGACCCCAGTCCATCATTTATTTCCAGAGCGCGGGGTCGGGATACTCCGCGGTCGTTTCGACGGTCACGATGAAAGGGGCCAAAACCCGTGAACTCAAGTGCACCTTGGGCGGCGGGCAATTCTGCGGCGTGGCCGAGGAGCTGGGCGGAATGTCCCTCCGCGGCAACGAAAGCATTCGGTTTTACGCGGGTTCGAATTTCGGCGGTTCCTCCGTTAAAATGGAAGTGAAAGACGTGGCCAGCGTCACTTTCAGCACCACGGTCACGGGGCTCCCGGCGCCCCCGGCCAACTTTTCGACGTACACTTTTTCCGCGGCCGCCATCCAAGCGGCCCAGCCCGCCATCGACCTGAGCGCTCTCAAGGAAATTGTTTTTGTCTTTGACACCGCCGGCGCCCACGACCTTTATTTCGACGACCTGTCCATCGTTCCGCCCGCGGCGACTCTGGCCGACCTGTCCGTCGTGGAGGATTTTGGGTCCGATCTGGCCGAAGGGAACTTCGTCACGGCGGCACCCACCCAGGCCACCGTGGGACTGTCCTACGTGGACGATCCGACGTCCTTGGGCGCCGGGGCCGACAACCGGGTGGCCAAGCTGGATTACAGCTTTGCCGTGGACCCTTCAACGCCCTTCGCCGTGGCGGAGCGGACGTTGGGCATCAACCTCCTGGCCGAGCCCGGTCTTCGCTTCCGGTTCAAAGGGACCGGGGGAAACGAAAATTTAGAGGTCAAAATCACCGACGGCGACGGAACGATCTACGTAAAGAAATTGACCGAGGTGACGGACACCGGGGGGGTCTGGAAAACAGCCACCCTCAAAAGCGACCAGTTTTCCTTCAGCACGCTCGGCAGCGACGCGCGGTTGGATTTAAAGAACATTACGAAGGTGGACTTCGCGGTGTCTCTGGGCAAAGCGGCCGCGGGGACCTTGGCCTTGGACAATCTGGAATCCCTGCCGGCCACCGATTTTCAAAAAACGTCCATCGGACGCGTGTTGACCCAGGTGACCACCCCCAACAATCCCTTTTCCCCCAACGGGGACGGCATTAAGGACTCCTTCCGTTTAACCTACACCCTCAGCCAAACGGCCCACGTGGTTCTCCGGTTTTACGCCCTGCACGGGGCTTTGATCAAAACCTTCGACGTCGGCGATCAAACGGCGGGGGACCACGCCATCGATTGGGACGGCACCGCGGACGACGGGCGGCGGGTCGGCAACGGCCTGTGCCTGTTCTCCTTGGAGGCCGACGGAGCTATCGACGGGAAAGACACGTTTAAAGAAATCGCCGGGGTGCTCCGATGAACCGCCGCTGGTCCTTTGCTTTCCTTTTGTTGGCCGCTCCCGCCCTGCGGGCGGCGTTCGAGCCCCTGGGGTACGGCGCCGCGGCCAAGGGCATGGGGGGCGCCTACGTGGCCTCCGCCGAAGACGGCACCGCCGCCTATTGGAACCCGGCCGGCCTGGCCCTGGTTCGTCAGCCGCAATTGACCGCTTCCATGGAAGACTTGTACGGATTGGGCCTCCTTCGCTACGCGGCCGTGGGTTATACCCATCCCCGGCTCGGCGGGGGAACGCTGTCGGCCCATTTGCTCCATCTCGACACGACGGGCGAAGCCGATTTTTATAAATACGCCGAGAGCACTTACCTGGTGGCCTACGGCAAATCCCTCTGCCAGGACTGCCTGAGCGTGGGGGCGGGGCTCCGTTACTACGCCGCCCAGGGCGGCGGCGCCCGGGGGTCGGGCGTCGGCCTCGACCTGGGTCTTTTGTGGCGTCCCTTCGACGACCGCCTGCGCCTGTCGGCCGCTTGGCAGGACGCCAATCAGCCCTCCATTCGCTGGGACACGGGCGCCGAGGATCTCCAGCCCTACACCGTCCGGACGGGCGCCTTGTTCCGTTTGACCACCACGACGGATTTGGCGGCGGAATGGGACAAGCGACGATTTGAGAAGGCCCAATGGCGGTTCGGCGGCGCCCAGCGATTGATGAAAAATCTGGTCACCTTCCGGGGCGGCCTCCACCGCGGGGGCGACCAGGAGCAATGGGGCTTTTCCGTGGGCGGCGGTTTCCACTTCCGGACCTTTGATGTGGATTACGCCTGGGACAGCCAGGAAGCTCTCGGCAACACCCAAACCATGAGTCTCGGATTGAGGTTCGGCCAATGAAAATCCTTCGTCCCGTTCTCGTCGGCGCGGTCCTGGTCGGAGCCCTCTCGATGGTTTCCACGGGCCTTCGCGCCGCGGGCCCCGTCCTCCTGCTCGACAATTTCGATGAAGACAAGACCGAAAACGCCCTGGGCGGCGCCACCGGCGCCTGGATGGACCCCGAAGACAAAAGCCAGGGGTGCACCGCCTCGCGCGTCCAGCTGGACCGGCTGGGCTCCCTCGGGCGAAGCCTGCGACTTGATTTCGACATAGAAAGCCAACGGGAAAATATTCGGGTCCCCACGAATTTTTCCGTGGCCAGCCCGGCGGTCGCTTTGAACCAGGCCTTCAACGGTTATTACTCGGTGTTCCCGGCCCAGGACCTGCGCCCCTACAACTACTTGATTTTCTGGGCCAAGGGCGACGCCACCGCCGGCTACACGCGTTCCTTTAAGATTGAAATCAAAGACGGTCTCAGCTCCGGCTACAAAGGATTTGTGATGGACGGATTGGGCACGGAATGGCGCCGGTTTGTCGTCCCCCTTCGGGATTTCGCCGACATCAAGGACTGGGGCGCGGTGAAGGAATTCGTGATCGTTTTCGCCGCCGACGCCGTGACGCGCAAAAACGGCACTGTCTACATCGACGACGTGTATTTCGCCCAAAACCCCGACAACAATTTGACCCTCCCCGAACGGGAAATGACGGCCCGTCACGCCGAGAAACCGGTAACCCTGGACGGCAAGCCCTCCGAATGGCCCCGCCGGGATTTCATCGATTTGTCCCCTTCCGAATTCGTCGAATCCGGGGCCCGGGGGCTTCGGGACGCCGGGGCCCGCTTCGCCGTCCAGTGGGACGAGCAATGGCTTTATTTGACCGTTGATCTGGAAGACAACGAGATCCAAAACGGCGAAGAGGGCGAATCCCTGTGGAAAGGCGACGTGGTGGAGCTTTACGTCAACCCCACGGGTCCGGTTTTCACTTGGGGGGATCCGTCGGCGTTCCAGCTTGGTTTCTCCCCGGTGTCGGCTTCGGGCGTGCCGGGCCGGTGGGCGTGGTTTCAACGCCGGGCCCCCAAGGAAAACGAAGCCCGTTACGCCTGGGACAAAAAAAAGCACACAGCGGAAATCGCCGTGGCCTGGTCGTTTTTGGGGGTCACCCCGGGCGTCAATCGGGACCTGGGTTTTTCCATCGCTTTTCACGACAAGGATTCCGCGGACGGAACGCCGGAAGCCAAGCTCCAGTGGAGTTTCCAGTCCCTGGGCGGTAAAAAAGCGCGACTTGGAAAGTTGGTGTTGAAATGAAGCCCACTCGACGATGGAATTCCGCCCTGGCCGCCTTTCTCTGGTGGGGGGCCAATGTCCACGCGGACGCCGGTCAAACCCTCGCGGACTTTGACAACACCGCCCCGGAACTTTTCGCGTTCAAAGACGAGAAGGGAACCGTGCTGAACGCGAGCACCGCCTACGCCGACGGCGAGAAGGGCAAGCACCTGGGAATTCGCTACGGCATCGTTCCCGGCGGTTTCGGGGGCGCGGGCCTGGCGCTTAAAGGCTTCAACGCATCGGGATACCGTTATTTGGGTCTCGACATCCGGGGGGACGCGGGCGGGGAATCCTTCGACGTGGGTCTGCGGGACGCCAAAGGCCAGGAGCGGAAGCGGTCCATCGCCGCTTACACCGACGTGGCCAAAACTTGGCGGCGGGTGCTCATTCCTCTGGGGGATTTCGGCGGGGTGACGCTGTCCGCCCTGGACAATATCAGTTTTGGGTTTGCCGAGAAGAAAAAGGGGCGGATCTACATCGACAACATTGGTTTTGAAGGCGCCGCCGCGGGATCGGACGGGGCCCTGGTGAATAAAGTGGTCGTGGACGGTTTTGACCGCACCAACCCGACCCAGGCTTACCGGGTGTTCACCGGGGACCAGTCCTCCCTTTCCTTGACGTCGTCGCGGGTCCTCTTCGACGGCGACTATTCCATGGAGATGCAATACCAATTCTCGACCAACCGCCCCTGGGGCACCTGGGTTTCCGCCCAGCGGACGCCCGCCGAGCCGCTCAACTGGACCGGCATCGACGAGATCAAAATGTGGGTCAAGGGCGACGGTTCCGAAAACTATCTTCGTTTCCGTTTTACCGAATCCGACGGGGAAATTTGGGAATACGTGGACAAAACGGCCCTGGCGTCCACCCGGTGGACTCTGGTGGGCATGCCGATCAAGGCCTTCAAAATCGTCGGCCAACCGCCCAAGGGCACTCCGCCGGATTTGGCCGGGGTGAAGGCCTACGAAATCGCCTTGATGAGTCCGACCTCCTCCCAGACGTCGGGGGCTCAAGTCACCGCGGGACGCATCCAGGTCGACCTCCTTTACGTGACGGGAGAGCGTCTCTCTTCCGGCGCGATCGTGCCCGCCGCCGCGCCCCAACCGGGCGCCCCCGCCGGAGCGGCGATCCCGTCCGGCCGAATTCCCGGATTGGCCGCCGGCAACGTGGACTTCAGCCTTCAAGCCTACACCGAATATTTCTACACGCCGGAAGAAAAAAGCGCGGTGAATCACCTGGCCAAACTCACCACGACCGGAAAATTGGGGAACTACAGCGCCCGGGTGGAGTTCGGGTCCACGTCCCAGGAATTTGGCCAAGCTTCGACCTTTGTCGGGTCTTCGGTGACGGCCACCACCAACCGCTTTCCCGGCTTGGAAATGCCCAGCTTCCAGGTCTTCATCACCAACCTTCACCCCGCGGTCTCCCTGGTGACCCTCGGAAACCTCTTCATCGATTATTCGCCGGATCTCTTCGCCCCGGTTTTCGGTTTTAAAGGCATCGAAGTGCAGGGCGACGTGGACCGCCTAAACTACGAAGGGTTCGTGATCAAACACTCCCTTAATTCGTTTACCGGCGGGGCCCGCGGGGTTTATTATCTGCCCAATCTCAAGTTGTCGGCCTACGCGGTCTACTGGGAGCAGAACGGTCGGCAATCCAACGCCAGCACGGTGTCCGGCGGGTCCCTGCAACCGGCCGCCAACAGTGCCGTGTTGAAATTGGAGCGCCTGGCCCAGGACATGACGTACCACCTCCAGGCGGATGCCCGGACCTGGAACGACCGCCTTCGACTGGTCTCCCTTTACGGCTACAACACCTATCGCCAAAACGCCACCGCCGATTACAGCGATCCCTTCAACCCGGTGTTTTCCCAGTTCGTCGACCCGGCCTATCAAGCGGGGGGGCACCTTTGGCGGAACCGGGTGGAACTCTACGGCGCCGGGGATTTCCTCGGCTGGCGGGGGTTGGACCTGGCGTACGGATACCGGGACATCGGCACGGGCTACAAGCCCCATTTCCGGCAGGTGCCCGTATTCTACGACGACACGGATTCGGACCAATGGGGCCACAACGTCCGGGCCGTTCAGCGGCGCGGGGGGTGGACGCTCTCCGCCGAATACGACGCCATGCGTCGCCACTCCGACGCGGCCTATTTTCGGCACAAATTTCTCTGGGGCCTGGGTCACTACGGCTACCGGGGGATGGACGTCTCCCTGACCCAGGATTACCGGCGGGAAACCTACAAGTTCACGAGCGACCGTTCCGCCTTTACCACCGACAAAAATGAAAAAGTGATCGGCACCGAACTTTACGTCCGCGCCCAACTGTCGTCCCGGGTGGCCGGCTGGGTCAAGCCCCGGCAGGAGCGCATCTGGCACCCGGCGACGAACGGGACGTTCACTTCCGACAGCCTTCAGGCCCGCTTGGAATATTACGTGGCCAACAACGCGAAGCTCTTCGCCGAACACAAGATCACGCGTTTCTCGGAGGCCGGCCTGGAGCCCCAAGGCACCCCCTTCGACGATAATTTTACCCGAATCAGTTTCGAAGTCGTGTTTTAGACCCCGCATGCGCCGCGTTTGGTGGCTCCTCCCCCTGCTGTTTTCGGTCCGGTCCGCCCGGGCCGAACGGCCGTTGGTGGTGTGGGCCATGGGCGAAGAGGGGAAAAAGATCGCCCTCATGGCCCGCCGGTTCGAGGCCGCCCATCCCGGGGTCACCGTCGAAACCCAGGCCATTCCTTGGGAAGCCGCCCACGCCAAGCTGTTGACCGCCGTCGTGGGGGGCATTCCACCGGACGTGAGCCAGGTGGGCACGACGTGGATGGCCGAATTCGCGGCCATGGACGCGCTCGAACCCCTCGACGGCCGCGCCGCGTCATCGACCAACGCCCGTCCCGACGCTTTTTTCCCCGGATCGCTTCAAACCTGCCGCGTGGACGGCGCCCTCTACGGCGTTCCTTGGTACGTCGACACCCGCGTGCTCTTTTATCGAAAAGATTTGCTGGCGGCCGTCGGTTATCCGGACGGCCCGTCCACCTGGGAAGAGCTCACGGCCGCGGCCCGGAAATTGTCGACCCGGCGCACGGCCGACGGTCGACGGGCCTACGGCATCTCCCTCGGCGCCCGCAGCTGGACCGACCTTCTCATGGCGGTGTGGCAGAACGGCGGCGACCCCCTGCGTCCCACGTCGCCGGCTTTTTTTGGCGCCGTCCAGCATTACATCGGGTTCTTCCGCGACAATCTCACACCGACCAAGGAAGCGGCGGACGTGGATCTTTTCCACGCTTTCAAAACCGGCTACTTGCCCATGTTCGTTTCGGGGCCCTGGATGTTGGAGCTGATCCGGAAAGAACTCCCCGAATTGGACGGTCGCTGGGGGGTGGCAATGCTTCCGGGGAAAAAATCCCGCACCTCCTTCGTGGGGGGATCCAACTTGGTTGTTTTCAAGGCGTCGAAACAAAAGGACCGGGCCTGGCAGTTCCTTGAATTCATGAGCGATCCGGCCAACCAGGTCGAGTGGATGAAAAGCACGACCGATCTCCCGTCCGTGCAGGTGGCGTGGAAAGACCCCTATTTCAGCGACAAGCCCCTGGTGCAGGTGTTCGGCCGCCAACTGTTCGACACCGCGAGTCCGCCGACGGTGCCCGAATGGGAGCAGATCGCCAGCGCCATGGACGACACCATGGAGCGCGTGGTCCTCGATCCCGCCCAAACCGAGGACACCATCCGGGTGGCCCTGGCCGAATTGGAAACCCGCATTTTGAAACTCCGGTCGGCCCGAACCCGGGAACCGGGCAGTTGGCGGCGGTTCGGGCGATGGGCGGGCGTGGCGGCCCTTCTCCTCGCGGCGGCTCTCTGGTTAACGACGGTCGGACGCCTCCGTTCCCGGGCCGACGGCGCCCCGGGCGAAGCGCCCTTCCAGTTGCGGGAATTTTTCCAACGGGACATCGTCGGTCTGCTTTTCACCGTCCCCGCCCTGGTGCTCTTGGTGACGTTTCTTTTCCTGCCCATCGCGGTGTCCTTCCTCATGAGCTTGACCGACATTGATATTTTCAGCATCAACAAGTGGAAGGACGTTCAATTCATCGGGGTCAGCAATTACCTGCGCATCGTCCAGGACCCCGTGTTCTGGCGTTCCCTGTGGAACACCCTGTATTTCGCCGGGCTGGGCGTCCCGTTGACCATCGGCGTCTCGTTGTTGGCGGCCGTGGCCCTGAACCAGAAATTTGTCCGCGGCAAATCCCTTTTCCGCGTCGCTTTGTTCGCCCCGGTCGTGACCACCGTCGTGGCGGTGGCGGTCGTGTGGCGATGGCTCTACAACCCCGAATACGGCGCCTTCAATTGGTTTTTGCAGAATCTGGGCCTCAAAAAACTTTTCTGGCTCTCCGATTCCCGCACCTCCCTGCCGTCCTTGATCGTCATGGCCGTGTGGAAAAACTTCGGCTACAACATGGTCATCTTTTTGGCCGGCCTTCAAACCATTCCCGAAAGCCAATACGAGGCGGCCCGGATCGACGGGGCCAGCGCCTGGCAAAGTTTCCGCTACATCACCATCCCGGGGTTGGCGCCGACCCTGCTCTTCGTCCTCATCATGACGACCATCGGTTATTTGCAGTTTTTTGCGGAACCCTACGTCATGACTCGGGGGGGGCCGCTGGATTCCACCATGTCCATCGTCCTCTACATGTACAACCACGGCTTTCGGTTTTTCAATTTGGGTTACGCCTCGGCCATCAGTTACGCCCTCTTCGGCCTGATCTTTATGTTTACCTTCGTGCAAATGCGTCTTAAGAAGAACGGATTCGAGGTGTTTGTTTGAACGCCCGGGGCAAACGTTGGATGTCCGACGCCGTTGCCGCGGGGGGCGTGCATTTCCTCCTGGCCATCGCCGCGGCGGCCACGCTGATGCCGTTTTTTTGGATGATCTCCACGTCGTTCAAGAACGGCGGGGGGCTTTTTACCTATCCCCCCACCTGGATTCCCCGGGACCCGACCCTTCAATGGTACGCCCAGTTGGTGCGGGAGGTGAATTTCCTGGTCCATTTCCGCAACAGCGTGTTCGTCTCCGTGGCCATCACGGTCCTGAGCTTGTTCGTCAATTCCATGGCCGGTTACGCTTTCGCCAAGCACCGTTTCCGCCATCGGGACAAAATATTTAGTTTCCTCCTGGCCACCATGATGGTTCCCGGCCAGTTGACCATGATCCCCGTTTTCCTGTTGTTGAAAAAGATGGGTTTCCTGAACAGTTTTCTTGGTTTGATCGTGCCGGTGTGCGCCAACGTCTTCGGTATTTTCCTGATCCGCCAGTTTATGATGTCGATCCCCAACGATCTCATCGAATCGGCCCGAATCGACGGTTGCTCGGAATTTCGGATTTATTGGAGCGTGGTGCTGCCCCTGTGCAAGCCGGTCCTGGCCACGCTGAGCATCTTCACCTTCATCGGGTCCTGGAACGATTTTCTCTGGCCCCTGATCGTCATGGTGCGGGAGGACGGCTACACCCTCCCGGTCGCCCTGGCCAATTTAAACGGCCAGCACCCGACGGATTTCGGTCTCCTCATGGCGGCCGCGACGGTTGTGGTCCTGCCCGTGCTCGTGGTCTTTTTGGCGGCCCAGAAGTACGTGATCCGCGGCATCGCCACCACGGGCCTCAAGGAATAATTTTTCATGCATTCTCAGGAATCTTCTCAAAGGAGCGGAACGATGAACAACTTGCGAAAAGGAACGGCGTTGGCGCTGGGTCTGATGATGGCCTGGAGCCCTCTGCCGGTCCTGGCGAAAAGCAAAGGCGCGGCCCCGGCGGCGAAAAAAGCGGCGCCCGAGAAAAAAGCGGCGGCGGGCGGCGGTGTGATTCTGGACAACTTCGACCGCATCGATTGGGCCTCGGCCAAGGACGCCGGGTCGGAGCTCAAGCTCTCCCAAGCCCAGGGGAAAAACGGTTCGGCCCTAAAGATCAGCTACCTCATGGGCACCGGCAAATGGGTGGCCATCAATAAATCGTTCTCGATTCCGAGCTTTCGGGGCAAGGCGATTTCCTTCTGGATGAAAGGCAAAGGGGCCGCCAACAACCTCGAAATCAAGCTGGTGGACGAAGACGACACGAACTACGGCGTTAAACGTCCCTCCCTGACGACCGACGGCGACTGGGCCCAGGTGACCTTCACCGAAGCCGATTTCAGCTATTGGTGGGGCGGGGATCAATCCCTGGGCGCGGTGAAGGACCTTTACATCGCGGTGGCCGCGGCCGGCGACGGGGGCTCGGGCGAAGTGTTGATTTCCGACCTGCGCTTGGTGGCGGCCAACCCGGCCGGCGCCCTGGCGAAGGACGGTCTCGTGGCGGACGGGTCCTCCCTGGAATCCTGGACCCTCGCCAAGGGCGAAGGCGCCAACGCCACGCTCTTTTCGGGAGCGGGGTTGAAGGGGAAAGCCGTCGGGGTTCAATATTCGATCCCGGCCAACCAATGGGTGGCCATCCGTAAAACGATCAACGCCGACCTGTCGGCGGGGAACGCCGCCTTGGTCCTCCGCATTAAGGGCGAAGGCGATCCCAACAACGTCGAAGTCAAAGTGGTTGACCGCGACGAATCGACCTTTGGGAAGGTGTTTCCGGGCATGGGCGCCTCGAACGCCTGGCAGGAAGTCCGCATCCCCCTGTCGAACATGGAATACCTTTGGGGCGGGGACAATCGGCTGGACGCCACCCTGATCCGCCATTTGGACATCGCGATCAGCGGTCCCGGCGGCGAAGGCAAAATCCTCATCAACGACATTCGCGTTCAGAAATAAACGGCGGTTTTGACGGCGGAGCCCGGTCCCCGGGAACGGCGCGGGGGCCGGGCTTCCGCTTTCATCTTAATTCAATCACGGAGAGCGTTTTATGGAGCGGTGCGGACAACGAAAGGGATTCACCAACAAGGCGACGGCCGAAGGGCGGGACGCGCGGGGCGGAACGCGTTGGATCGCCGCGCTGGTGGTCCTGTGGGTCGCCGCCTCGGCGATGGCCGCCGACGGCCTCGCCTCCGCGCGCTCCCGAGGGGTGTTCAACATCGGCCCTTCCCAGGGCACCGTCAACACGCTCCAGGATCCGGACCTCCAGAAACCGGTTTTAAAATTTGATTTCACCGCGCCGGCCGGCGCGTTGGTGGGCGTGTGGACCAAGGATTATCCCTCGACGGTGAACGCCGGGGCGGTCCAGCGCGTGGTCGTTTCGGTCAAAGGGCCGACGGTTCCGCCGCCCGCTTCCGTGGCCCTCGAGATAAAGGGCGTCCGGGAAGTTCAACGCCTCCCCCTCGTCCTGCGCGCCGGGTGGAATCGGACCGAATCGGCGATTGATTGGGGTCGCATCGGGGCTTTGAAAGAAATCGTTTTTGTCGTTTCGTCGGCCCCCGGCCAAAAGGCCGCCGGGACCCTATTGTTTGATTTGGAATTTGCGGCCGGAGCGCCCGCGTCCGCCGCGGTCCTTCCCGCGGACGCCCAGGCCCTGGACGCGGCCCACGCCCCCGCCCGGGGGTTCTTCAACATCGGACCCGCCGACGGGAAAGCGACCGCCGTTCCGGGCCCCGACGGCCGGGGCGCGCTCCAATTCGATTACGCCATCCCGCCCAAATCCATGGCCGGGGTGTGGACGAAAGGCTATCCGCCCGCCCTTTCCCCGGCCACGGCGAACGCGGTGGAGGCGACGGTGCGTTTTCCCGCGGCGGGCGCCGCGCGCCGTTTGTCGGCCACGGTGGAACTCAAAGGAACGAAAGCCGTCCAACGCATCCCCCTCGAGTTGACCGACGGTGTATCCAAATCCCTTCACGCCGTCGATTGGAAAACCATCGGAAAGCTCAAAGAGGCCGTCCTGGTCGTGTCGCCGGCCGGGGGGAAAAGCGAAACGGGAACCCTTCTCTTTAATTTGGCGTTCGTGAAGCGCGCCGTGTTGCCCAAAACGGGCGGCGCCCGCCGTTTGGCGGAGGTGGCGGAGCGGGGCGCATTCAACATCGGCAAAGCCCAGGGAACGATTTCCCGCGTTCGGGACGGGGAACTCCGCCGGGACGTCCTTCGGTTTGATTTCACGGCCGCGCCCAAGGCGGTCGTGGGGTTGTGGAGCAAGGGCTACGCGGCGGATTTGTCCGCGGCCGTGGCCAACGCGGTGTCCGTGGGGGTCAAAGGCGGGCGCGGGGCCCCCGTGGCCGCGGTGGGTTTGGAAATCAAGGGCGACAAAGAAACCCAACGCATTCCCCTTTCCGTGGGCGCCGAATGGACCCGAACCGATCGGGCGGTGGAGTGGGACGCGATCGGAAAGGTAAAGGAAGTCGTTTTCGTCGTCACGCCCCTGGACCCGGCCAAAAAAAGCGCGGGCCGTTTCTATTTCGATCTGGCGTTTGAAAAAACACCGGTGGCGCCCGCCGGCGCGCCGGGGTTGGGTCTCTTGAGCGCCACGGAAAAAGGCGTGTTCACCATCGGCGGCGCGGAAGGGCGCGTGGTCATCGAGTCCGAGGCCGCGGCCAAAAAAAATGTTTATAAATTCACCTACGCCGTGGCGAGCGGCAGTTTGGCGGGCGTTTGGACCAAGGGATACCCGGCCGACTTGACGGCCGCCACCGCCAACGCCATCAACGCGGCGGTTAAAACGACCACCCCGGAGCAACGGGAAACCTTGTCCGTCGCCCTTGAGTTGAAGGGCGACAAGGCCGTTCAGCGCGTTCCGTTGGAAACGGGCGACGGGTGGGCCACCACCGAACACGCCATCGACTGGCCGACCATCGGAAATCTGAAGGAAGCCGTTTTTGCCGTCACCCCCGCCCCCGGCCGATCCAGCCGGGGCGACCTGTATTTCGACCTTTCTTTCCTCCAGGGAGGAACGCCGGATCTCGCCGGGGCCGGCGCCCCGGGCGCCTTCGGGTTGTTGAACGCCGGCAAGCGCGGGGTGTTCAACATGGGGGCCTCGGACGGCCGGATCCTCGTGGCTTTTGACGACACCGTCAAAAAGGACCTGATTCGATTTGAATTCACCGCCGCCAGCGGGTCCGCCGTGGGGGTGTGGAGCAGCGAGTATCCCCCGGCCTTGACGCCGGAAACGGCCAACGGCGTTCGCGTGGCGGTCCACGCCGCGGACGCGGCCCAGGCGGCCGCCGTGGCGGTGGCCGTTGAGATCAAGGGCCTCAAGGAAACCCAGACCGTGGAAGTTCCTCTCCACGAAGGGTGGACGACGGTGCGGGAAGGGGTGGATTGGAAAACCATCGGGGGGCTCAAAGAAGCGGTGTTCGTCGTCAAGCCGACCCCGGGCGGCGGATCCGTCAACGGGGCGCTGACGCTGGATCTGGAATTCATCCAAGGCGATTTTGTCCTGAAGAAAGGCCCCCGGGTCGGCGGTAAGATCGGCTTGGTGTTGCTGACGGGCTTCCTTCTTTTTCTCGCGACGGCTTTGGTCGGCCGATGGATCCGCGGTCGGTCGCCGTCGGTTCCGGCCCCGGACGCCATCCCCGTTCCGGGGATGGGTCGGGATCTCTTGATGGGATCCCTTTTGACGGCCGGCCTCGTCGGGACGGTGGCCACCTTCGTGGTGGGTTCCCTCCCGGGGTCCGAAGGGTCTTTCGGGTTTCTGTTGTTGGGCGCCCTGGGCGCCTTGGTGGGCGAAGGCGCCACCCGGATTCTGGCTCAACGCCCGGGCACCCCGGGCGAAGTCTTCCTGAATTTTGTCTACACCGGCTTGGTGGCCGCGAGCTCAAGCCTTCAGCCCCTGTGGTTGGCGCCCACCAACGGCGCCCACATATTCCTGAACAACCACCTGACGGCGGCGGTGTTGTTCGCGCTCTACCACGGGGTCAACGCCGCTTCCCTCGCCTCGACCGGGAAACCCCTTCGGCCGGTGGTCGGCGCGCTCCTCACCGGCGTTCCGACCCTTTTCGGCGCGCTCCTGGCCCTTCAGAGCGCCGGATTCGTCGAGGGCCTGGCCGACGCGCTCACCGGGGGCGGTTTCGCCGGACGCGGCCTGCTTCTCCAGACCCTGGGGCGGGTTTTGCTGGTGTTCGCGGTCAACGAAGCCGTGGCCAACGCCATCGGGCTCGCCGTCAAAGGCAAGGGCCTCACCTCGGCCCGTGGGCATTTGCTTCTTTTCGCCGTGTCGCTCGGCGTTGTCGTGGCGCCCCAAATCGCGGACGCCGGGTCGTCGGCTTGGGTCGCTTCCCTGCCGCCGCCGGCCGCGGCCGGCGTGGCCGTAGCGGCCGCCATGGTCGCCCAGGCGGGCCTGTGGGTGGAGGTGTATCTGGTCTCCGGCCTGGTGTTGGACGGGATTTACGGATACGCCCCCGCCCGGGTTCCCCTCTACCGGCACGCCGCCGTGGGCCTGCAAAAAGGTCTCGCCTTCAGCGGACTTTTCCTCGGCGTTCTGTTCGCGGTCAAGCTCGGATTGTCCGTGGCCGCGGTCCAGGAATTTCTCGCGGGATCGCCGCTGTTGGCCGGGGCGGTCCTCGGGGCTCTGGTTTATCCTTTCGCCAAGGCGATCGTGGAAAGCTTTGACGGGAGCATGTCGTTTTTCCGCCGAGCGGTCTACAGTTACCGGAACGGAACCCTTTACGTTCGCGGCGCGGTGGCGGGCGCGGCCCTGGCCTTCGGTTTCACCGGCGGGTGGGCCGCCCGTTCCACCGGCGAACGCCTCGCCTTCGGCCTTCTGGCCGGCGCCCTCGCTTCGGCGGGGATCAGTGTGCTCCGCGACGCGGTTTACGCCGCCACCCGCCGCGGTCGCGTGGGCGTTTGGAAAATTTATCTGGTCGACGGCGGATTGGGGGCCTTCATCGGCGCGGCCTTGGCTTTTTATTTGGACGCCGCCCAGGTGCCCGTGTTGGTGGAAAAATTCAAACTTTACACCTCGAGCGGTTTGCCCTCCCAGAACTACACGATTTACGCGCTTCTCAGCAAATGGGGCCGGGTGGATCTGGGTTCCTTTGCCGGCGGGGCCAAACTGTTCTTCAACGAATCCCTGGCCGGGGTCCTGACCTGGGCCATCGCGGCGTGGCTGTTCGCGGTCAACCGGGTGTTCATGACCGCGTACTTTCAAAAGGACAAGCAGCCGATCCGGCACTTTTTCTCCCGGGCCGGCCTCGTGGAGTTGGGCGTCAACACGATTCACGTGCTTCGCTGGGGTCTGTGGATGGCGCCCATCATCAACACGGGCCTCCGAATGATGGGCCACGCCACCTGGTACAACCAGGACGGCGCGATTCGAACCCTGGTGGCCATCGTCAAGAACATCACGCTCCACCCCGCGGATTTTCAAGCCTGGAGCCTGAACTTGTTCGTGGCGTTGCTGGCCTACGACGCGGTCCGCGTGTTGATCTGGATCGACCACATGGGCCTGCGGGTGGCGACCCTCGTCAACCTGAGCTTCCTCGGCATGGACAAACTGGACGAACGCATCGCCCGTTTCATCGGACCCTCCGCCGCCCAGCGTTACATTCCCGAAGGGGTCAAACGGTTCACGACCTGGGCCCCGCTCCTGATCCCGTTCTACATTCCCCGGGGAGCGGACTGGGACATGGCCTGGGAAACCTCCCAAAAAATGCAGCGGGCCGCCGCCGAAGCCGGCGGTTTGGACGCTTTTCTCCGGGGCGTTTCGCCCCTGGCCTGGGCCCTCTGGGGCGCCGGCGCCCTGGCCCTCTTCACGGGACTGATTGTCCTTGGTCGCAAGCGCGCGGAACGTCGTTCGGGGGTCCGGGCCCATGCCGCGGAATTGGCGAACCGGGAGTACAAGGTGGTGATCAAGGAAAACGGCGAATTCCACAGTGAAATTCTGCAAAAGGGATACGACGTGACCCGCCGGTCCTACGACACCCTGGACCCCGCCGGCCGAACCCTGTTTTTGGTCGACACCGAAATCCCGCTCGGGCGCCCGGGCCGCTATTGGCCCCTGGCCGGGAATTTCCCCCGGGATCGCTTCGACGCGCCCGTGGTTGAGCGTTTCGGCGACGCCCTCCGTTTGATGACTTCCTCCCACGGCGTGCGCGCCACGATCGACGTCCGTCTGCCGGACCGGGACACCCCGGCGGAGCTGTGGACCCTCACCCTGGAGAACCAGTCCGACCAGCCCCGTCAATTGGTGGCCGTTCCCTACGTGGAGTGGGTGCTGGATCGACCCGATTCCGACAAAGGACATACCCAGTATGGCCGCCTCTTCCCGGAGATGGAATACGTCCGGGAATCCAACGCCGTCCTGGCCTGGCAGAAAAAGACGAAGACCATGGGGTATCTGGCGGTTCAAACGGCGCCCCGGGGGTTCTGCACGTCCCGCATGGATTTCATCGGACGCGCCCGAAGTCTCTGGTCTCCCCGGTTGTTGGAAACCCTTAAATTCTTGGACCCGCAAGACACGGCGGGGTACCCCACCTTCGACCCCATCGCCGGCTTAAAAATCGACGTGGAATTGGGCGCCCGGGAATCCAAAACTCTCCGTCTGATTTTGGGGAGCGCGAAAAGCCGGGAAGCGGCTCTGGCCGTTCTGCAAAAGCACCTTCGACCCGAAACCGTGGCGCCGGCCAGCCCGGCCCGGAAGGGCCACCGGGTGCCGCTGATCGGCCACGGCGAAATTCCACCGGGAACGCCCCAGCCGTACTCCGACTATTCGCCCGATGGAAACACCCTGCGGGTGCACACGCCCCTTACCCCGCGCCCCTACGATCACGCCCTCTCGAACGCGGTGGGGCACTACGTGATGGTCACGAACCGGGGGCTCCACACGACCTCCAACGGCAATTCCCAGCAAAACCCCGTGACCCCCGATTGGCCCGACACGGTCACCCGGGAGCTTCCCGCCGAGGCCATTTATCTTTACGACCCGGAGGAAAAGGAGTGGTTTTCGCCCACCCATCATCCGTTGAACGACCCCGCGGCCAAAAACACCGCGGCCTTCGGCGTGGACGGGACCGCCGTTTTCCACATGACCAAGAATTCCCTGTCCACCGAATTGACCGTGTTCGTCCCGCCCCAGGAACCCCTGGGGATTTACCGCCTGACGGTCAAAAACAAAGGGACCCGGACGCGCCGCCTTCGGGTGGCGCCCTATTTCCAAATCGTCCTCGCCGGACAGGCGGAGCCCCGTCGGCGGCCCCTCAAAGTGACGCTGGACAAATCCCTGGACGCGCTTTATTTTGAAAACCCGGTAAACGCTTTCCGCTGGGGTCCGGCTTTTGCCTCGCTCTCCATCCCGGCGGAACGGATCGAATCCCAGCGGGGACGCTTCTTTGGGACCGGCCGCGGGGTGGACCGCCCGCTGTTGGTCGAGCGGGGAGAGCCCGATTGGACGCAAACGTCGGACGACCGGCCGGTGGCGGGTTTCCTCGGCTCCCTGGAAATCCCCCCGGGCGAGGAGCGCACCGTGGTGGTGGTTCTGGGCCAGATCGATACCCGGGAACAGGCCGCCGCCCTCATTCGAAAATACAAGAGCGCGGAAGCCGCCCAGGCCAGTCTGGAAGAAACCCGCCGGTGGTGGACCCGGTTGGTGGGCACCGTGCGCCTGGAAACCTCCAGCGTTGATTTCGACCGGTTCCAAAACTGGCTCAAATACCAGGCCGTGGCCGAGCGCCTTTGGGCCCGGCGCGGCTTCTATCAAACCAGCGGCGCCTTCGGTTTTCGGGACCAGCTTCAAGACTCGGTCAATCTGACCTGGGTGGACCCCGCTCTGGCGCGCAAACAAATTCTTCTTCACGCCTCCCAGCAATTCATCGAGGGCGACGTGGTGCACTGGTTCCACACCCTGCACGACGGGCGAACGGCCTTTTCCAATCGGTCCCACGCCTCGGACAACCTGCTGTGGCTGGCCTGGGCGGCGGCGGAATACGTGCGCCTCACCGGGGACGAAACGTTGTTGGACGAAATGACGACGTACTTAAGGGCCGAGAACCCCTTCCTGCCCCTGCCCCACAACAAGCACGGCTGGGGCACCATCTATCCGCGATCCACCCGGGGCGATACGGTTTACCGGCATAGCCTGAAGGCCATCGACCTGGTCCTCGAAAAACGCATGGGAGTCAACGGAATCCCATTGATCGGCACCGGCGATTGGAACGACGGTTTGGACGAAATCGGCAGCGAGGGTCGGGGGGAAAGCGTTTGGCTCGGGTTCTTCCTCCTCTATATATTGAAGAACACCCTGAACATCATCGAGAAAAAAGACGGCCGCCACCGCCGGGATTACTACCTGAAACGCGCCCAGGAACTGGAAGCGGCGTTGGAAAAAACCTGGCGGGGGGACCGCTATCTTCGGGCCATTCACGACGACGGGACGGAGATCGGCGTGAAAGATTCCGGCGTGTGGGAAATCGACGCCTTGACCGCCGCCTGGGCGGTCATGGCCGGGTTGAACCCGGAGCGGGCGCGCACGGTCTTTCAAACGGCGCTCACCGTGTTGGAGCGGGAGAACGTTGTTCTCCTGGGCTGGCCCGCCTTGCGGGAGGACACGAAGCCCTATCTCGGGCGTAGCAGTCATTATCCCGAAGGGGTCCGGGAAAACGGCATGTACTGCCACGGCGTGCAGTGGCTTGTAAAAGCGGCGCGAATTCTCGCGGAGAAAGCGGAGGAGGACGGCGACGTCGCCAAGGGCAAGGAATACCGGGACGCCAGCTACCGCCTCTGGATGAAAATCGCTCCCCTGTCCCACGTCGCCACCGGAGAGATTGAGGTTTACGGCGGTCAGCCGAACAAGCAATCGGCCGACTTCCTTACGACCTTTGATCAGGGCCGGATGATCTGGCACGGCTACACCGGGGCCGCCGGCTGGATGCTCCGCCAGGCCTTTGAAGGCGTGGCCGGGGCTTCTCTCGTCGGAAACCAGGTGGTGATGCCCCTGGATCTTTCGGAGCTTCGCGGGCCCCTTCGGCTCAAGGCCATTTCCCGGGATTTGTCGGACAGCCCCCTTCGCCCCGGCCGCCCATAGCCTAAATCCCCTCGTTCCAAGCCCCGCCGAAGGCCCCGCCTTCGGCGGGGTTTTTCTTTATTTCCTCGTCGGAAAAAATGCCTATTGCGCTGTTGTCAAAAAAAGTGCCCACGTGGGCAACGAAATGTTACGTAATTGTTACATTTCGTTAACCATCTCTTTCCAGGGTCGTATTACAATGTATCCAAGAGTTCCCGGCTCACATCGTAATCGACAACGCATTGTTGGAGCCGGCGCCGGAAACCCGTCAATGGCGAGGGGTTCGATTCTTCGCCGGCGCGGGACGGTCCGCGGCGACGCGCAAAACAACGCGCGCCGGGCGCGCCCGGCCGATCCGTCCAGGGCCTCTTCACCGGCCTCGAATTGACGGTGCCTTCCAGCGACGGTTCCAAAGCCCCGCACTCATCCTTGATGCATAGGAGGAAGCACATGAAGAGACTCACCACTCTGGGAGGAGCCCTCGCGGTCGCCGCGTTCGCCCTCTCCAGCGCGCAAGCAGGATCGGTGGACACCAAAACGGCCAACGTCTCCGTGACCATCGCGGGCGTCAACACCATCAGCCTGGCGATCAAGAACATGGACGGCACCGCCGCCACCGAAATCGGGTTCGCCAATGTTGATCCGGGCGGGTCCACCTGGGCGGCCAAGGGCTCTCAATTCGTCCAACTGAGCGTCGTTGACAATATCAACACCGGCTGGGAACTGCGCAACTACACCGACAACTTCAACTTTGCCGGCGGCATCCTGCCCGACACGACCACCTGGGGTTACCAATACGGCGGTCTTCGGAACGTGGATGTCAATGGCCAGCGCGCGGGCGTGGGGTGGATGGTTCTCCCCGACTCCGACGTGGCCAAGAACTTCCAGGGTCCCGACGCGGCCAACCCGGTGGACGGTGCGAGCAACGGCTACACCTTCCTCAAGGACCGAAGCGACCAAAACCCTCCGCTGGTCACCGATCAGTCCTTTGATGGATCGGGCGGCTACAAAAACGTGGCGTTCGGCAGCTTGACCGAAACCCGCATCGTTCGTCCCAACCGCCCCGGCGGCAACGACGTTCTGAGCGGGAAAACCGCGCCCTTCTTCTACTTCCTGGGCGGTGACTTCAAAGGCGTGGCCCCCGGTCATTACACGGCGACCATCACCTTTGAATTGATGAACCTCTAAAGCCACAAGCCCGGCGGCGACCCGGGGGCTTCGGCCCCCGGGCGCGCCCGCGGGGTGGCCTATGCGGACATTCTCGTTCCTCGGCGCTTCCGCGCTGGCGCTTCTGCTTGCCCCGGTTCTCCGGGCCAACACCTTTTTGGAGGTGCGGCCGGGGGTCGTGGAAGAGTCCGTTCCCGAGGGCAAGACGGCCAAAGGAAAATTGATCGTCCGCAACACCGGCGACACCGAAGTCCTCGTTGAAGTTGAAGTGCGGGACGAATGGGCCACGCGCACGGGCCTTCCGTCTCTTCCGCCCTCCGAATGGCTGGACCTGAAATATCCCCACCCCTTTGTTTTAAAACCCGGCGCCGCGAAAGAAGTGGGTTACACCGTCACGCCGCCGACCTCGTTTAACGGCGAAGCCATGGCCATGGTCGTTTTTGGCGGACCCACCTCCGCCGGCAGCGGCGGCACCGGATATCGATTTCGGCAAGGAATTCCCTTTTACATGTTGTCGACGACGACCGTTCAGGGCCAAATAGCCCTGGCCTCCCTTCAGGTGTATCTCAACGCGATCAAGCAGTTGGAATTTGCCGTGGAACTGAAAAACAATGGGCCCGTTCATGTCCGCGCTCAAGGGGCACTGAAAATTTCAAACTCCCGCGGAGCGGAAATCGGCAACGCGCCGCTGGCCGGCGGCATACCGGTTTTCCCCACCAAGACGCAAAAATATTATGCGCGGGATCAAAAAAACAACTATTCCGAGGGACTTTACCGCGGCGAATTGAGCGTGGCCGGCGAGAAGGGTGAAATTCTTTTGGTCGGCGTGTGCGGTTTTCGTATCGATAAGAAAGGGCAAATCACCATTACCAGCCCTTTTGCGGAGAGACCCCGTGCGCCTTAGCGCATCGTCTTTGATTTCAATCGGGTTCCCGGTGTTGGTGTTTTTTGCCGGCGGCCCGGCGCGCGCGCTGGATCTTAAGCCGGAATTGATTTTCCTCCGCGGGGAAGAAGGCGCCGCTGTTTCCACGACCATCGCGGTCGTCAACAACTCCTCGGAAACAATCCGGGTCACGTTGGAGGCCCACGGGCCGGGCGAGGCGCCGGCGCCGTGGTTGTCCCTGAGTCCCCGGGCCCTGCGGGTGGCCGCGGGGGCCCGCCGTGTGGTCCGGCTGAAGGCCGTCGTTCCCAAGGCGGTCGGTGAAATGGGGGGCGAGGTTTGGGTTCGTCAGCGGGCCCCCGGAGAATTGACCGAAACCCGGGTGGTGCGGCGCGTGGCCCTGCGCGTGGCCGGCACCGAGGTGTTTGAGGCCCAACTCAAAGACATCGAATCCGGGGTGGAAGGCAACGACGTGGTGGTTCACGCGGTGTTGGTCAACACGGGCAACGTGACCCTTCGCGCCAAGTTGGTGGCCGATTTGGAACGAATGGACGGTCCCCTGGTTCGAGCGGTGACGGACCTGACCGGCCAACCCGTCGCCCCCGGGGAAAGTGTCCGGGCCCGGTTGGCCGCCCCCAAAGTCGGATGGTTTTGGACGGGGCGCGGGAATCTCTCGGCCTATTACCGGGACGCCGACGGCAAAACCATCCAGATCCTTAAACCCATCGGGGAGGCGTCGCGTGGCACGCCGTGACGGCTGGCTTCGCGCGGCGGTCGCGGGCGGCGCGACCCTCTTGTTGTCCGTTAACGCGGGCGCGTTGAATTTGAAAATCCGCAACGTGGCCGACGACGCCGCCGCCACGGGCGTGTCGTTCAGCTCGGCGTCGGGAGCGGCCAACCAGTACCACACCGGGCTCCAATACGTTGAAATCACCCACCCCGATTCCCACTTTCGAAAAGTGTATGTGTACACCGATAACGGCGGCGCTTTCGGACAATCCAAGGAAGGGCTCATCAATTTGGACGACGCGGCCCAACCCGCCGTTCCCTTCTATTGGCGCAATTTCCCCGGCCGGCCCGACGACTTCGCGCCGGCCAACGAATGGGCCTGGACATTGATGCTGGAAAAATCCCTCCCCGAATTTTCGGTTCCCGCCACCAAGGACGCCCGGGCCCTCGTGACCCCGGACGCCGGCGGAATTTCCCGCGTGGCCCTGGCCTTTAAAACCCCGGCGGAAGTGGTGCGGGGTACCTACGTTTCCCGCCTCGTGCTGGAGGAGTCCAGCGACGTCGCCGACATCAACGGCCCCACGGTCGGCCACACGCCGTTCAACGACGTGATCCTGGTCAACATCCCCATCGGCGTCGAGTCGACGGCGGAAGACGACGGGTCCGTGGTGTCGTCCACCTTTTATTTCCGGCTCGACGGGACGGGGGCCTACCAGCCGCGGCCGACGGTGTTGACGCCGGATCCGGTCAACCCCTTCAAATGGGTGGTCCAGACGACCCTGGCGCCGGGGGACGTCCACGCCGGATTCATGGACTATTATTTCGCTGCCCGGGACAATTTCGAAAACGAAACGATCACGCCCGTCTACCGGGCCAACCTGGTCCCCGAGGACGGGCCCGTGACGCGGACGATGTCGGCGGAGGGCGGCCTCACCACGGTGCCCGTGGGCGATCCCCTCCTGCCGGGCCTGACCATCGATTTCCCTCCCCGCAGCCTGAACGGCGACCAAACCATTCAGGTCACGCTCAAGCCCTCCACCCATTACCCACCGGTGGAGGGCGGCGTTCCGTTGCGGGTCTTCGATCTGACGCCCGAAGGCCTTCGCTTCAGCCGGCCGGTCACCCTCAGCATTCCCTACCCCGACCAGGACCAGGACGGACGGGTGGACGGGAGCGGCGTCGACGAAACGCTGTTGCGGGTGTTTTGGTACGACGGCCACCTCTGGCGGTTCGTGGGCGGGCAGGTGGACCCGGTGGCCAACCGGGTGAGCGTGACGGTCTCCCACTTCAGCGTCTACAGCCTGGCCCCTCTGGCGACGACGTTGACCCCCGACATGGTCCGCCCCCAGGAAAAAATCATCACGCCCAACGGCGACGGACAAAACGATTTCGCCCAGTTCAACATCTCGGGCGAGTTCGACGTGGAATTTTTCGATTTGCGGGGCGAGCGGGTGCGGCGCCTCTCCGGCATCAACAGTTGGGACGGCCGGGACGACGACGGGAAGCTGGTTGAGACCGGAACGTATATTTACCGGTTGACGGGCCAAGGGCTGACGGTGACGGGCGCCCTGGCGGTGGCGCGTTGATATGAAATTCCATCTCCATCGAGTTTGGAAGCCGGCCGCGACGGCGATGTTGGCGTTGGTCGCCGGGTCCGCCGAGGCGGCTTTCCGGGATCCCCTTTGGTCGGCCCGGGCGGCGGCCCTGGGCGGCGCCTTCACGGCGCTGGGGGACGATCCCACGGCGGCTTTTTACAATCCCGCGGCGACGACGGAATTGAAATCGCCGGCGGCCAATTTCACCTACGCCAAACTGTTCGCCGGGCTGGACGAGGTGAATGTGTCCTTAAGCGAGTTCGCCTATGTGCGGCCGCTCAAATCCTTTAACGTCCTGTCGGTCGGGTGGGGGAGCGTCAACGCCTCCGGTTTGCGCCGGGAAGACACCGTGACCCTCGGCGTGGCCCATCTGTTTCGCGATTTGGGCGACCTCGGAAACCTGTCTCTCGGTGTTTCGGGTCGGTGGTTGTCCCAGTCGTTCACGCTCGATAACCGTACCTCCAGCGACCCCGTTTTCCGGGACGGGCGCACGCGCAACGACTTCGCCTTGGACCTTCACGCCCACGTGACCGAGGTGGACGCCCTCTCCCGGAACCTCGCCCTGGGCGTTTCCCTGCGGGCGGTCAACCGTCCCGACATCGGGTTCGCCTCCAAAGACAAATTGCCCATGGAGGCGGTATTGGGCCTCGCCTACCGGTGGCGGAATTGCACGTTGCCCTTGGACATCGTTCAGCGGGGTTCCGACGTCACGCCCGAGGCGGGCCTGGAGGCCCGGTTTGCCGCCGACCACCTGTCCCTCCGGTTCGGGAGCGACACGCACTCGCTCGGCACCGGCCTGGGCTACCGCTACGAACGTCCCAACGGGCTCGTGCTGTCTTTTGATTACGCCTTCCTTTGGCCCCTCAACATTCAAGGGACCTCCGGGTCTCACCGGGCCACCCTGGGGGTGCGGTTTTGAACGTTCAACGAGGGGCGCTCTGGGGGGCGGCGATCGGGTCAATCCTTCTCGGCGGTCCGTCCCGAGCGGAACCCCAGTCGGTGGCGGTGCGCACCGTGGGCGTCGGGGTCGAGCTGGTGACCACCATCGACCATTTTAACGACGGCGATGATTTGAACCTCTGCGGCGGTACCAACGGGACCTTCGCCGGGGGCGGCGCGACCCTGACCCGCACCTACGATTCGGGGGTTTTTCACGGCGCCAGCGGCCGTTCCGCCCGCCTGGACTACAACCTCCCGGCTCCGGGCGGATTCGGGGGGTTCGTCCTGCCGCTCGCCCCCGGCGGGGGGACGGTCAACCTGGCGTCCTACAAATCCCTCGGTTTTTGGGTTCGGGGGAACGGCGGACTTGAACACCTCAAAATCGAGTTGGACAACGCCTCCGCCGATGGCGCGCGCAACCGGGCCGCGGTGTACCTCGGCGACTACGTCGACGGCGGTCCGACGACCCAATGGCGGCGGGTGATCATTCCCTTCGCCGCCTTTGGAAATCTGGACTCTTTCGCCAACGTGGGGTCCCTGGTGCTGGTGGTGGAACGGGACTACGCGGAGGCTTCGGGGTTCGATGCGGCCGGCACCCTTTACATCGACGACGTCGCCCTGATGGCGACCGACCCCGCCTCGGCCCCGTTGGACAACTTTGCGGACAATTGGGATCGGCACGCCCTGGGCGGCCGATTGGGGGATTTCGGCAGCGTCACCAGCGTTTCCCACGCCTTTGTCCCCGGAACGTTTCACAACGCGGCGCGGGCGCTCAAAACCACCTACGACGTGACCGGCGCGGTGGGATCGGATTTCGGCGGCCATTATTTCGCCCTGGGCGGCGGGGCGGACGGGCTCACGTCGCTCCCGGTCAATTTATCGGCTTTTCGTTACCTGAAATTCTGGGCCAAAGCCGGCGTCGAGGGCAATCCCGTCCGGTTCCGGGTGGAAATAAAATCCAACGCGGGGACGGCCAGCGCGCCGATCGGCGGCCTGACGGCCGCCTGGGAACCCTACGTCGTGGACATGAGCCTTTTTCCACCGGCCCAACTGGACAAAACGTCCATCAAAGAATTCACCATCGTTTTCGAAAAGGCCGTCGTTCAATCCCAGGGCGGGGCTTTGCAGGGCGTGGTGTACTTCGACGAATTCGAATTGGCCCGCTGATCGCATCCCTTGAAAATCGCCACCTTCAACGCCAACTCCGTCCGCTCCCGTCTGCCCATCGTCTTGAAGTGGCTGAACGCCGAGCGCCCGGACGTCCTGGCCGTCCAGGAAACCAAGGTGATGGACGATCAATTTCCCCGGGCGGATTTTGAAAACGCGGGCTGGCACGCGGCCATTCGGGGCCAAAAATCCTACAACGGGGTCGCCTTCTTTTCCCGAAAACCCTTGGATTCCGTCGACGCCACCTGGGACCCGTCGGGGTCCGGGGAGGCCCGAACGCTGGTGGGCCGGATGGGCGAATGGTTGTTGATCAATACCTACGTCCCCCAGGGGTTCGAGCCGGATTCCCCGAAATTCGAAAACAAACTGAAATTCTACGCGGGCTTGAAAAAGCTTTTCGCCAAGCACGTCCGGCCCGACGCGCCCGCGTTGTGGATGGGCGATTTAAACGTGGCGCCGACGGAAATCGATCTGTGGGACCCGAAACGGAACGCGGAACACGTTTGTTTCCATCCCAAGGCCCGGGCGGCCCTGGCCGCCGCCTGCGACGGTCTGTGGACGGATCTTTTTCGGGAAAAGGAAAAGGGCCCGGACCACTACACCTACTGGGACTATCTGATCCCGACCAATTTCTCCCGCAATCGAGGGTGGCGCATCGACCACATGATGGGCACCCCGCCGGCGGTTCGGCGGCTCAAGAACATCTGGATCGACCGGGCGCCCCGGGGGTGGGAAAAACCCTCCGACCACACCTTCCTGGTCGCCGAATTCCACTGACCGCGCCGTCGGCGCCCTTCCGCCCGTGATTCTGCGTTGCGACCTTCATCTCAACGGCGGTCACCGCAAGCTGATCCTCTCCCCCCACGCCGATGAGACCGTGGACCACCTGGCCCTTAAATTGTCGGCCTTCCTCCTGCTCTGGGGCGAGGAACCCCAGGTGGATCCCTCGGCGAAGCATCCCGCCCTGTTGGGCCAGGAATTTCGCCCGGATTTGCTGGCCCTGAACGAGCGGGGCGAAGCGCGTCTCTGGATCGAGTGCGGGAAGGTGTCCCTCAACAAACTTTCCAAGGTGTCCCGCCGGTTTCCCTACGCTCAAATCATCGTGGTCAAGGAGTCTCCGGAGGACGGTCGCCGGCTTCGCCGGGATTTGGCCCAGGAATCCCTCCGCCGGACCGTGGACATCTGGACCTGGCCCGCGGAGGCCTTTCGAGAGTGGCGAAACGCCCTGGGCGAGCGAATCGAGGTTTTTGGGGAGAGCGGCGTCCGGTCCTTAAACCTCGTCATCAACGAAACCCCGATTGCGGTGGACCTCCAAGTCGTGGAATAGGGGCGAAATCGAATCGGCCGGCGCGGAGGAAAGCCCCGGCCTCCCATTCGCGCGTCGGGGCCGCGTCTGGGAAAATCCCGACGAGAATGGTAAAATATCGATTATGAGCCAACCCTCACCGGAATCCCTCGCCGCGCGACGCGGCCCCAAAGAGCGACGCCCCGGCCCCGACACGCTGTCCAAGATCGGCAACGTCATCGCCGTGGGAAGCGGCAAGGGCGGCGTGGGGAAATCCACCGTGACCGCCAATTTGGCGGTGGCCCTCACAAAGCTCGGCGCCCGGGTGGGAATCCTGGACGCGGACATCTACGGGCCCAGTCAACCCCGTTTGCTGGGCGCGCCTCTGGACCGTCCCCCGGCCCAGGACGGCCAGATCACCCCCACCGTCCGCCACGGCATTCCCCTCATGTCCATCGGCTTCATCGTGCCGGAAGGCTCGCCGGTCATCTGGCGGGCGCCCATGGCGCTCAAGGCCCTGGCCCAATTTTTGGGGAACGTGGAATGGGGCGAATTGGATTACCTTTTGATCGACATGCCCCCGGGCACCGGCGACGTCCAATTGTCGCTGGCCCAGCAGGCGCCCCTCACGGGGTGCGTCGTCGTGACGACGCCCCAGGACGTGGCCCTGGGCGTGGCCCGCAAGGGCCTTCGAATGTTTGAGCAGGTGAAAGTGCCGGTCCTGGGCATCGTGGAGAACATGAGCGGGTTCGTCTGCGAAAAATGCGGCCACGACCACAAATTATTCAAAAAAGCCGGGGGGGAAACCCTGGCCCGGGAGACCGGCGTGCCGTTGTTGGGCGCGGTGCCCCTGGAGATCGCCGTCATGGAAGGGGGAGACGCCGGGGAGCCGATTTTGCTGCGCACCGACCAATCCCCCGCCGCCAAGACGTTTCTCGAGATCGCCCGGCGCCTCGAGGCGGAAGTGGCTCGACAAAACGCCGGAACCTCCGCCGAGGAACCGACCCAGGCCAAAATCGGCCCGGCGGGCGAATTAAAGTTGACCTGGCCCGACGGCCACGAGGGGTCCTACGCCGCCTGGACCCTGCGGGGCCGATGCCCCTGCGCCCAGTGCGTGGACGAGGACACCGGCCGCCGGGTCCTGGATCCGAAGCGCGTTCCCCTGGACATCCGGATCACCGGCGTTCAACCCGTCGGCCGTTACGGCCTGGGGTTGGCCTTCACCGACGGCCACAACACGGGCATCTACAAATTCGCCGATTTCCCGGCCCTCTGCGAATGCCCGGCCTGCCTGGCCCGTCGGGGCAAACCGGCCGAAACTTTTTCCGTTTGAGCGCCGTCCGCATCACCGCCGCGGTGTCGCCGTCGGACCCGCGGGTGTGCGCCTTCACCCTCGATCGCTCCGTCTCCGACCGTTCCGTCGTGTGCCGCGCCGCCGCCCAGGCGGCGGGGTCCCCCCTCTTTGAGGAATTGTTCAAACTGCCCGGGGTCGTGCAGGTGTGGGCCGACGGCCCGCGGGTGACCGTGGCCCGGGGCGAGGACACCGACTGGAAATCCTTCGCGGGCGCGGTGGGCGCGGCCTTGCGGTCGGCGCTCCAAAGCGCCCGGCCGCCGGTGGCGGCCGCCGTCCCGGCCAACGCGACCGGCGGGGATCTGGCGGCCGACGTGGAGCGGGTGCTGGCGGAAGAAATCAATCCCTCCCTGGCGGGCCACGGCGGCCGAGCGGAATTGGACGGGTTGGAGGGTCGGGTGGCACGGATCCGTTTTGTGGGCGGTTGTCAGGGGTGCGGGGCCGCCCAATTGACCCTGGCCCACGGCGTGCGCCGAACGCTTCTGGACCGGCTTCCGGCGCTTTCCGACGTTCGGGACGTCACCGACCACGCGGCGGGCCAACGGCCTTATTATCCTTCCGGGGCCTCGGGCGCCAGCCCCTTTCCCTCCTAGCCCGAGCCTCGCCCCATGACCCGGGTGGATTTCGTTTCTTTTGATCCCCGGCGGCCCGGTTGGAATTATTCCTTTCGGAATCCCCGGGCGTCCCGAACGGCCCGGCGCCCCGAAGACGTGGAAGGCCTTCTTCAATGGGCCGAGGACCAACGGAAAAGCGGTTGTTGGGTGGCATTGGCCCTGGCTTACGAAGCCGCCCGGGCGTTGAACCCCGAACTTCCCGCCGGGCGCTCCGGGCCGGAGCCCCTGGCCTGGGCCGCCGCCTTCCCGCGTCCCACCGCCGCGGTTCGTCCCCCTCGACGGCGTTTTTCCCACACTCCCTGGCGGCCGGCCCTCAAAGCGTCGACCCACCATCGATCGATTGCCCGCATCAAGTCTTGGATCGCCCGGGGCGACACGTATCAGGTGAACCACACGTTCCCTTTGACTTCCCGTTTTTCGGGCGACGCCCGAAGCTGGTTTTGGTCCCTGGGTCCCGCCCAGGGGGCACCCTACGCCGCCTTCATCGACGCGGGACGGTGGAAGTGGCTCAGTCTTTCCCCGGAGTTGTTTTTTGAAAAAAAAGGCTCCCGCGTGGTTCTGCGTCCCATGAAGGGGTCGGCCCCCCGGGGGCGTTGGCCCGCCGAGGACGACGCCTTCGCCGAGCGCCTCGCGCGAAGCCCCAAGGACCGGGCCGAAAACCTGATGATCGTGGAC
>DAOQNO010000002.1:0-19721 GCA_035332125.1 Elusimicrobiota bacterium
CCACGGGGGCGGCCGCCGGGGGTTCGGGCGTTGGTTCAACGACCGGGGGGGCGGAGGGCGTCCCGGTCGGGGGTTCTTCCACGGGCGGGGGCGTTTTCGGCGCGGGCGCTACGCCCACGCGGGTCAAGGCCCAACGCCCGTTCACCTTCGCAAAATGAAGTTTTCCGATTTCGTAGCTGTCCCCGTGAATCGTTTCCCAGTCCTCGTCGCTCAATTGGCTTTTTTCCGTGACGAGCGCCCGGGTGGTCGTCGGGTAATCCCCGCCGGGGATTTGGGCGTCAAGGATCCGGGGAATCAATCCGGCGAACTGGTCTTTGGGCCGGGGCCCCCGCTCGGTCGCCAGGGGAAATTGAACGAGAAAGGACAGTTTTTCCCAATCCTCCTCCATCACGTTTCGTCGAAATTGGGCCCAATAAAGCAAAAAGGGATCGGCCTTTCGAAGGCGGGGCTCGTTGCCGGCCCACAGGGGCCACAAGCCCAGGCCCACCAAAGCCAGAGCGGCCCCGCGTCGGAGGAAAAATCGGGCACAGCGACGACCGGATTTTTCGAAACGGTCCATGGGGTTATTTTACCATCCCCGGCCCGCCTTGGGAACGCGCCCCGGAGCCTCCTCACCCCTTTGACGGACCGTCGGAAAGATGGTATTTTCCTTTTTTCAACCTTTCCCCCACCAGGAGAACCCATGCCACGCGCGAAAACGACGGCCGGCCCTTTGGACCCGGCCGAGGAGCTGGAGCTCCTCCACAAAATTTCCCATCTCATCGGCTCCACGTTGGAATTGAAGACCATCCTCCAGGAAATCGTGGGGCTGGTGAGCGGCCTGACCAAAGCCGACGCCACCTTCCTTTACCTTCACGAACCCGCCCAGGGCCAACTGGTCCTCTCCGCCGCCAAACCCCCGCACCCGAGCGAAGTGGGCCAACTGCGCCTTAAAATGGGCGAAGGATTGACCGGCTGGGTGGCGGAGCACAAAAAACCCCTGGTCCTCCCCCAAAAGGCCCACGACGATCACCGTTTTAAATATTTCCAGGCCCTGCCCGAGGACCGTTTTGAAGCGTTCCTCTCGGTGCCCATCCTCGTCCGGGAGGACGTCGTGGGCGTCATCAACGTCCAGCACCGCAAACCCCATCCCTACTCCGAGCACACGCTCAAAATACTGGCCACCATCGGACGCCAGGTCGGCAGCGCCATCGAGAACGGCCGGCTGTTCGAGGAAACGAAGCGGCGGGCCAACGCCATTCAGACCCTTTCGGCGGTTTCCCACACCGTGGCTTCGGACCGCTTCCACGAGGAAATCCTTCAGTTGATTGTGGCCATGACGGCGTCCTTGATGGGCTCCAAAATCTGCTCGGTCATGCTGTTGAACGAGGAGGGAACGGAGCTCCGGATTACGGCCACCCAGTCCCTCTCCCCCGCCTACCGGAACAAACCTCCGATCAAGGTGGACCAAAGCCTTTCGGGCCAGGCCGTCCTGCAGAAGAAACCCGTGGCCGTCGTGGACGTCCGAAAAGACAAACGTTTTTCCTTCCCCGACGTCGCCGCGTCCGAGGGGCTCGTCTCGCTTCTGTCGGTCCCCATGCTCTACAAAGACAAAGCCCTGGGCGTGATCAACGCCTATACCGCCGAGGAATACGCCTTCACCAAGGAGGACATCTCCGTCCTTCAGTCGGTGGCCAACCAATGCGCCTCGGCCATCATGCAAACGCGCCTCCTTCAGGAGAAACTCGCGGCCCAGGACGCTCTGGAATCCCGAAAAACCATCGAACGGGCCAAGGGCATCCTGATGAAAAAACGCGGCATGACCGAACCCGAAGCCTTCCGGGAAATCCAAAAACAAAGCATGGACCGCCGGAAAACCATGAAGGAAATCGCCGAAGCCGTCCTCCTGGCCGAAGAGCTGGGCGGCGCCGGGAAAGCCTGATTCCCCGCGCGGGACGCATGCCCACGCTTCGTCTCGCCCTGGCGCAGGTCAATTCCACCGTGGGCGCCCTGGGCGCCAACGCCGACCATCTGCTGTTCCGGGCCCGGGCGGCCCGCGATCGGGGCGCGGACCTCGTCCTGTTCCCCGAAATGGCCCTCACCGGTTACCCCCCCGAAGACCTGTTGCTGGAACCCCTCTTCCTTAAAAGTACGGCCGACGCCTTGAAAGCCCTCGCCCGCGCCCTGCCCCGGGACTTGGCCGTGGTCCTGGGCGCCCCCACGGAATCGTCGAAGGGTCTTCGCAACAGCGCGGTCGTTATTTTCGGCGGGCGGATTCGCGGCCTCTACCACAAATGGTTTTTGCCCAATTACGGCGTTTTTGACGAAGCCCGTTATTTCGTGCCGGGCGAGGAACCTTTGGTTTTCTCCCTGGGGGGCGTTCCATTGGGCCTCACGATTTGCGAAGACGTGTGGAAACCCGGCGGACCGGCGGCGGCCGCCGTTCGCCGGGGCGCCCGAGCCCTTTTGAATTTGTCCGCGAGCCCTTTTCACGCCGGGAAATGGATACTCCGTCGGGATGTTTTGTCCCGAAAATCGCGGGAATGCCGGGTTCCGCTTTTCTACTGCAACCTGATCGGCGGGCAGGACGAACTGGTGTACGACGGCGGGAGCCTGGCCCTGGACGCGAAGGGCCGGGTGTTCGCCCAGGCCCCGGCCTTCGAAGAAAACCTCCTCCTCATCGACTGGACCGCCCCCGCGGGCCGCGGCCAACCGGCCTTTTCCCTCCCTCGTCGTTCCGGCCCCCGGTCGCCGTCGCCGTCGGTCCCGGCGCGGCCCCTGGCCCCTATGGAAGAAATTCACCGGGCCCTCGTGCTGGGCCTCGGCGACTATGTCCGTAAAAACAAATTCTCCAAAGTCCTCGTGGGACTTTCGGGCGGCGTGGATTCGGCCCTGGTGGCGGCCTTGGCCGTCGACGCGCTCGGAAAGGACAACGTCGTCGGGGTGACGCTCCCCTCCCGGTTCAACGCCGCGGCCACCCGGGCCGACGCGCGAATCACGGCCGAAAACCTGGGCATCGCCTTCCACACCGTCCCCATCGAAAAAATCGTCGGGCGTTTCCGAAAAGCCCTGGGGCCGCTCTTCGCCGGAAGGGCCCCCGACGTCACCGAGGAAAATCTTCAATCCCGGGTGCGGGGCACGGTCCTCATGGCCCTCTCGAACAAATTCGGCTGGCTGGTGCTCACCACCGGCAACAAATCGGAACTGTCGACCGGCTACTTCACCCTTTACGGGGATTCCGCCGGGGGTTTCGCGCCCATCAAGGATCTTCCCAAAGGACTCGTCTACGATCTTTGCCGGTGGCGAAACGCCCACGTCGGCCCCCACATTCCCGCGTCCGTCCTGACCCGGGCGCCCACGGCCGAGTTGCGGAAAAACCAGACCGACCAGGACACCCTGCCGCCTTACCCGCAGTTGGACGCCGTGGTCCGGGGCCACGTGGAAGGCCACGGGTCGTTGAAGGAATTGACGGCCGGCGGCGTGCCCCCCGCCGTCGCCCGACGGGTGCTTCGACTGATCGATCTGGCCGAATACAAGCGGCGCCAGGCTCCCCCCGGCGTTAAAATCACGCCCCGGGCCTTCGGCCGGGACCGGCGCATGCCCATCACCAACGGCTTTCGACCCTGGGAATAATGGGCCTTCTCTACGTCCTCAAGGGTTTTTTCCTCTGGTTCCTTCCGCTGTCGGCGGGAATGACGTGGTTGGTTTTGAGGGGGCCGCTGAAGGCCTGGCCCGCCCCCCGTCGACGCTGGCTCGGGGTGTTTTTGGGCATCGGGGCGTTCCTTTGGTCCCTGGGGCGCGGGCGCGCGGCCCTGGACGCGGTGATCGCCTACCACGTCGAAATCTTGACGGCCGACCCGGCCAATTCCATGGCCCAGGGCTATTTGATCGGCGATTTTGTTCCTTGCCGGGTTCTTCTCTTCGGTGGAAGTGTCCCGGAAACGGTCCGGCCGGTCCTGCTAAAGACGGCCCCGAACCCCCGCGTTTGCGGAGAAGCCTTGGCCGCCTACAACCGCGCCAAGGCGTACCGGCGGGATCTCGCGATGTGGAACGCCTGCGGCCCGTCGCGCGAATTGGACGTCGCTCGATCGGCGGGCGCGACCACGAACCGCCCGCCGGAAGACCCGCGTTCGACCGAACGCGTCCTCGACGCCTGGAAACGAATTGAAATTTGGCTCGCCCGCCGGGCGCCGGACGCTTTGGCGACTCTGAACCCCCCGGCCTCCCAAACGGAGATGGCCGCCGCGGAAAAAGAAATGGGCCTGTGGTTTCCCGCCGACCTTCGGGCGAGTCTCCTTCGCCACGACGGGCAAACCAAGGCGGTCCCCGCCGCCTTTCCCCAGGGGTTGGCCGCTCTTTCGGTGAAAGGAATTTTGGAATCCTGGAAAACCCGAACCCATCGATTGGGCGCCATGTTGGGCGACCGGGACGATTTTGACGGCTGGAGAAAATCCATCGCCCAGGGAGTGATGTTTGTCGGCGGACCGGTCAAGGCGCGCTTGGCCGATCCCCGGTGGATCCCCATCGCCGACTCCAACGGGGATGTGTTCTGGTTTGTGGATTTGGACCCCGCGCCCGGAGGAACGCCGGGCCAAGTCATTGAAGTCGACCCCGAAGGCACCACCTGGGAGGTTCTTTCCCCCTCCCTGGCCGACCACTTGACCCGATACGCGGACGCTTTGGAAAAAGGCGATTACACCGCGGATCCTCAATTCGGCCAGATCACACCCCGGGTTCGACGACCGACGCCTCGGGGCCTCCCGGACTATCTAAAATGACCGCCCCCGTCGCCTTGATCACCGGCGCCTCCAGCGGCATCGGACGCGAAACGGCCCTTCAATTGGCGGCCAAAGGCTGGCGCCTGGCTTTGACCGCCCGACGCGAAGATCGACTCCAGGAATTGGCGGCCGCCATTCAAGCGGCCGGTGGACCGGCGCCCCTGATTCTCCCCGGGGACATCGCCCAACCCGGCGCGGCCGCGGCTCGGGTGGAAAAAACGGCCGCCCATTTCGGGCGGTTGGACGTTCTGATCAACAACGCCGGCATCCTCCGCATGTCGAATTTCCTTCAAATGCCCCTGTCGGAAATGCGGGACGTCTTCGAAACCAATTTTTGGGCCACGGTGGAAACGGTCCGGGCGGCGGTGCCGATCCTGGAACGACAGGGCGGCGGGCGGGTGGTGCAAATCGGCTCCGGCGTTAGCCGGCGGGGCCTCCCCTTCATGGGGGCCTATTCGGCCAGCAAATTCGCCCTCCTGGGACTGACGGAAAGTTTACGGGTGGAACTGGCGGCCAAGGGAATTTCCTTCAGCCTGGTGTTGCCCGGCGGCACCGACACGGAAATGCCGGCCAACGTGGACCGAAGCCGACTTCCCCCCGGTTACCCTCACCGGGAAGGCTATCGGGTCTCCGCCGCCCGGGCGGCCCGAACGGTGGTCAAAGCGGTGGAACGGGGCGGGGCCGAATATTTCGTCCCCTGGTGGGTTCGGCCGGCGGCCTGGGTGTCGGCCCTCTGGCCCCGATTCGCGGATTTTCTCGTTAAGAAAGGATACAAGACCATTCAATGGAAATAGGCATCGTCGGACTCCCCAACGTCGGTAAATCAACGCTCTTCAACGCGCTGACGGGCGCCCAAGCGGCCGCCAGCAATTTCCCCTTCACGACCATCGACCCGAACGTCGGCGTCGTGCCCCTGCCGGACCCCCGGCTCGCCACTCTGGGCAAGATGTTCGCCAGCGAAAAGGTGACCCCCGCCGGCATCAAATTCGTGGACATCGCGGGGTTGGTCAAGGGCGCCAGCCAGGGCGAAGGTCTGGGCAATAAGTTCCTTTCCCACATACGCGCCGTGGACGCCATCGCCCACGTGGTGCGGTGTTTTCACGACCCGGACGTGGTGAACGTCCTGGGGAAAATCGACCCGGGAGAAGCGGCGGACATCATCGAAACCGAACTCCTGCTCTCGGACCTGCAGCAGGCCCAAAAAGCCCTGGAACGCCTGGAAGGGCCGGCCCGCTCCGGCGACAAAAAAGCCCGGGAGCGGTTGGACTTGATGAAATCCATCGTGAAGGGGTTCGAGGAAGGCCGCTCGGCCCGCAGCCAAAACATTCCCGCGGACCTCCAACTGGAGCAGGGGTTTTTGACGGGAAAACCCGTTCTCTTCGTGGCCAACTGCGACGAAAAGGGCCCGGAGCCGGACCTGCTGGCCGCCATCCAGGCCCGGGCCACTCGGGAGAACGCCCAGGTGGTGGCCCTCTGCGCCAAAATGGAGGCGGAGATCGTGCAATTGCCGCCGGAGGAGCGGGCCACCTTTTACGAATCGGCGGGCATCACGTCCCCCGGCCTGGCGGAGCTGGCCAACGCGGGAAAGAAGCTTCTCAAGGTCATGACGTATTTCACCGCGGGGCCCGAGGAATCCCGGGCCTGGCTCATTCCCGAAGGGACCCGGGCCCAGAAAGCCGCCGGGAAAATCCATTCCGACATCGAACGGGGCTTTATCCGGGCGGAAAAATACCGCTACGACGATCTGGTCCGTCACGGATCGGTCAAGGCCCTGCAGGAAAAGGGCCTGGTGTCCATGGAAGGCAAGGACTACATCATGCTGGACGGGGACGTCGTCTACTTCCGTTTTAACGTTTAATTGCGCGCTCTTCGCCTTCTTTGTGTATAATGCCCACGTGGGCATTTACTAATGGAGGCGTGGAGGCCTCCGCTCTCAGGAGGTTTTCCCATGCGCCACCATCGTTTCCGTTCCATCGCCGGGTCGCTGCTGTCCGCGGCCCTGGCCCTCGCCGCCGGTTGCCGAAGCAAAGACAGCGGCCTCTCCCGCCTGACCGAAGGCTCTCCCGCCGGCGCGCCGCCCGCGGCGCCGGCCTTCACCGCCGTCCAGAACCCCGCCAACGGGCACTATTACGCCCTCTTCATCAACGACAACGCCGCCCCCATGCTTTTCGAAGACGCGAAAGACCGGGCGGCAAGCGTCGGGGGCTACCTGGCCACCATCACGAGCGAAGAGGAAAACAACTTCGTTCGCGACAGCTTTCTCGTGGACGGAAACATTTTCACGTTCCTGGGCGCCCTTCAAGCCCCGGGTTCCCAGGAGCCCGACGGCGGATGGTACTGGGACAACGGCGAACCCTGGTCCTACACCAACTGGAGCTTCGGGGAACCCAACAATTCCTCCCCCCTGGGCTACGAAGACAACGTGGAGATCTACCTGTTCGATGATTACCGTCGCGGGCGCTGGAACGACATCCCGAACACCACCCAGGACCTCGGCGGGATTTGCAATTCCTACCTGGTGGAATGGGACGCGGACCCCAACGGGGACACCGAACCGCCGGTGATCGTCGCCCTGAGCGCCTCCCCCGCTGAGCTCTGGCCCCCCAACCACACCCTGCGCAACGTGACGGTGACGGCCGTCCTTCGGGACGACCGGGACCCGGCCCCCACCTATCGGATCGTCGACGTGAGCAGCAACCAACCGGCGAACGGCTCCGGGGACGGAGACGCCTCGCCGGATTGGATTCTCTCGGGGGACCACAACGTTCAACTGCGGGCCGAACGATCCGGGAACCTCGGCGATCGCGTTTACACGCTGACCATCGAAGCGGCCGATAACGCGGGCAACAAAGCCACCACCGCCGTGACGGTCAAAGTTCCCCGCTCCAAATAATTCGATCCGCCTCGATCGGCCGGGGCGTCGCTCTTCCTTCGGGAAGAGGCGGCGCCCCGGCTGTTTTTTTAAGAACGGGATGGGGGCTTGTGCCCTCCGGTCCCATGGTCTATATTATGGGGGCGGGACGGGTGCGGATTTGACGATTGAAAGAGGTGTTATGGACGAAACGCCGAACAAAGCGAACGAAGCCCGGGCCCACGTGGCCATGCTGGGCCGGATGACCGCCTGGGGCGGTTGGATACTGGCGCTGGGGTCCTTGATCCTGGGGCAATACCTGCTCAATAAAATGCATCAGGAAATCATCGGCATGCAGCAGGAAAACAAAAATCTTCAGGTCAGCTTGTCCGAATCCCGGGAACGGCTACAAAAGCACTTGACGGAAATGGTGGAAAAAAAGGCCGCCGATAAAAAACGGGCGGCCTCCGCCAAAAAAGCGCCGCGTTAGCCGAGAAGCGCTTTCAAGGCGCCGTCGATCTCCGGGCGCCGGAACCGGTAGCCGGACTCCAGCAGGCGGCGGGGCTCCACCCGCTGGCTGGCCAGCAACAACGCCTCCGCCATTCCCCCCAACACCAGACGCGCCGCGAAACCCGGCAACGGGAAAATCGTCGGCCGATGAAGGGCCCGTCCCAGGGCCTTGGTGAATTCCCGGTTGGTCAGGGTCTGGGGCGCCACGGCGTTCAAAGGCCCTTCCAAGGTCGGCGTGTCCAGGGCGTGGCGCAGGGCGCCCACCGCGTCTTCGAGGGCGATCCACCCCATGTATTGCTCGCCGTTCCCGATGACCCCCCCGACCCCCAGCTTAAACGGCAACAACATTTTGGCCAAGGCGCCGCCGCGATCGCTTAACACCACGCCGAAACGCACGTGGGCCACCCGGAGCCCCTTTTGTCGGGCCGGCTCGGCCGCCGCTTCCCAGGCCTTGCAGACCTCGGGCAAATACCCCGAGCCGGCGGGACTGGTTTCGCCCAGGGCTTCGGCGCCCCGACTCCCGTAAAAGCCGATGGCCGAGGCGCAGACGAAGGCCTTCGGCGGGCGGGCAAGGCCCGCGAGGGATTGAGCCAAAAGCTCCGTGCCGACCACCCGGCTTTGAAGGATTTCGTCCTTCAATTTCCGCGTCCAGCGCCCGGCGGCGATGCTTTTTCCCGCCAGATGCACGACGGCGTCAAACCCTTCCAAGCCCGCTTTATCGATGGTCCCGGCGGCGGGATCCCAGAGAACGTGGGGATCGGCGGTCGGTCGACGAGCGAGCCGGACCGCCTCCACGCCGTCCGCCCGCAGGGCGGCCATCAACGCTTCGCCGATCAAACCCGTGGAACCGGAAATTAAGATTTTCATGGTATCACTCCTCGTAAATCGTTCGCAAATCCTATAATAACGGCGAAGTCCCCGGGAGGAATCACGTGCGCATTTCCCTCATGGCCGCCATCGCCGGAATCCTGTTTCTGGCCGCCTACCTGCTGTACGGGCGGTTGCTCTCCCGCCTTTTCGGCTTGAAACGCGGCCGCCCCACCCCCGCCCACACACAACACGATGGCGTCGATTTTGTCCCCGCCAAGGGCCCCATGCTCCTGGCTCAGCACTTCTCGGCCATCGCGGCGGCGGGTCCCATCGTGGGGCCCATTCTGGCCGGCCTTTGGTTCGGTTGGCTGCCGGCCCTGCTCTGGATCGTCCTGGGATCCATCTTCCTCGGCGCCGTGCACGATTACGCGAGCCTCGTGGGGTCGGTCCGCCACCGGGCCCAAAGCGTGGCGGAGCTGTTCCGGGAACACATCGGCCCCCGGGCCTATAAATTCTTCGTGGCCTTCGTGTGGCTCTCCTTGATTTACGTGATCACGGCCTTCACCGACATCACCAGCGCCAGCTTCATGGAAGCCCAATACGGCGGCGGGGTAGCGACCTCCTCCCTCGTCTATCTATTGATCGGTCTTGGCCTTGGCGTTCTACTGACCAAAACCCGCACCCCTCTCTGGGCCGCCACCTTGGTGGCGGTTCCCTTGGTGGCCCTGTCCATCTGGTACGGGCCGTCCTTTCCCCTCAAAATACCCGCCGGGGGGATGATCCGGCCCCAATTGGCCTGGGATTACATCATCCTGGCCTACTGCTTTTTCGCTTCCATGATCCCCCTGTGGCTTTTGCTTCAACCCCGGGGCTATCTGGGCGGGTTTTTCCTCTACGGCACTTTAATCGCCGGGGTGGCGGGCCTGTTCCTGGGCGGGGATCGGGCCCAGTATCCCGCTTTTATCGGCTTTACCTCCAAGGGCGGCATGCCGCTGTTTCCCATGCTCTTCGTTACGGTGGCCTGCGGGGCCTGCTCCGGCTTTCACGGGCTCGTCGGTTCCGGCACGACCTCCAAACAAATCGACGTGGAAACCGATTGCCGGTTGGTGGGATACGGCGGCATGCTCCTGGAAGCCCTGGTGGCGGTGGTCGCCCTCGCCACCCTCATGCTTCTGCCGGCCGGAGACGCCTCGCTCTCGCTGGGCCCGGACCGAATTTACGCCAACGGCCTGGCGCGATTTGTGGAGCGCTTCGGTTTGAACCCCGACTTGGCCCGAAGTTTCGCCCTCCTGGCCTTCGCCACGTTCATTTACGACACCCTGGACGTCACCACGCGACTGGGCCGCTACATGCTTCAGGAACTAACGGGTTGGAAAGGGGTCAAAGGAGGGGCGGCCGCCACGCTGTTGACCTTGGCGCTCCCGGCCTATTTCGTGACCTTGCAAATGACCGACGCGGCGGGCGCGCCGATCCCGGCGTGGAAACTTTTTTGGACGATCTTTGGAACGTCGAACCAGCTCCTGGCCGGTTTGACGCTCCTGGGCCTCACCCTGTGGCTGAAACGCACGGGGCGGTTTTGGCTCGTGACCGCGGTGCCCATGGCGTTTATGATGGGCATGACGCTGTGGGCCCTGGGCCGCACCATCGGGCCCTGGGCGGCCACGTTGTTTTCAAATCCCCACTGGGAAACCATCCCGATCGTCGCCGTCGTGTTGTCCGGCCTGGCGATCCTGCTGATCGTGGAATCCCTGGGCACGCTCCGCCGGGCCCTCCCGGAATCGGAGCCTGAACTTCAATTGGAAAGGGCGGAGTAAATGCAAAACTTTGATCTGCTTCACACCCTGTTGCTGGGGTGGCCGATTCTGAGCGTGCTGCTGGTCTTCTCCATCGTGACCGTGGCCGTGTTGTTCGAGTCCTGGACCACCCTGAAATGGGTGCGGGTGTTTCTGGCCAAACCCGACGGCGAAAAAGACGCCAAACCCTTGATCGAAAAGATCGAACAACGCCTGGCCATGCTGGGCACCATCGCCAACGCCGCGCCCTTCGTGGGCCTCCTGGGCACCGTGATCGGCATCATCCGGGCCTTTCACACGATCTCGCAGGCGGCGGGCTCCGGCGGGGGCATGACCTTGGTGGCGGGCGGCATTTCGGAGGCTCTGGTTTCGACGGCGGCGGGGTTGGCCGTGGCCATTCCGGCCAGCATGATCTACAACTACTTCACGTTCCACCTCGAGCGGTTGCAGCGGCTTTCCCGGGGCGCCTGATGGACATCGCCCGTCGCAAGCGGATGATCACGGAAATCAACATGGTGCCGTTCATCGACATCGTGTTGGTCCTCCTGATCATCTTCATGATCCTCTCGCCCTTTTTGGCCCAAAGCCAAATTCCGGTGAACCTGCCCCGGGCCGCCACCACCCGGCCGGGGGACGACGAGAACCCCCTGCGCCTTCGCATCACCCGGGACGGCGACTATTATCTGGGCGACCGACGGATCCTTCGGGACGACCTGCCGGCCAAGCTGGCCGAAACCGCCCAGCCGGGACGGGCGGTCTTGATTGAAGCCGACCGGGACGTGTCTTTTAAGAACGTGGTCCTGGCCCTGGACGCGGCCCAAAAACTCAAGGCCGTCAAGGTGGGCGTGGCCGTATTGACCGCGACTCCCGATGACAAAAAACCGGAGGCGGACACAGCCGTGGCCGCTCCCGGAAATCCGTGAACCGCTACCTGACCTACTCCTCCCTGATCCACGCGACGGCCCTGGCGGTCGTCGCCTATCTTAATTTCCAGGCGGAAAAGCCCCAAATCTATTACGGTTTTCAGTTTTTGGGCGGCCAGTCGGGTTTCGGCACGGGAAAATTGGAGCCGGCCCCCGCCCCCCTGGCCAATCCCCCGGCCGCCGCGGGGAAACCCGCCGAAACCCCCGTCGCGCCGCCGGAACCTTCCGCCGACCCGGACCGCATCGCTCTGCCCAAGGAGGCGGATAAACCGACCGTCAAGAAGCCGGCGGCCGAAGTCGAACCCCAGGGGAAAAACACCAAAAAAGGGAAAGGAACCAAGGACGGCCGGGGCGAAGCCTCTTTCGGCCACGGCGATTTTCAAGGGGCCAAAACCGGCCCCGTGGGCGGCATCGGCACCTCCCTGGAGATCGGCGGGTTCGGGCCCGGAAGCGCCGGCTTGCCGGTGTCCCCGTTTCCGTTCAAGTGGTACGGGGAGCTGGTCTACAAGCGCCTCTGGGAGTCCTGGGACCGGACCGACGCAGGCACCCGGGAATGCAAAGTGGCTTTCCTCATTCAAAAAGACGGGCAAGTCCGGGACATTCGTGTGAAGAATTCCTCCGGGGACTCCTATTTCGACATGACGGCCAAGCGGGCGGTCACCGCCGCCGCCCCCTTCCCCCCCCTGCCCGACGGCTTCGAAGCCAAGGACCTTCCGGTCCTGGTCCGTTTCCGCCTCCAGTAGTTCGTCGGGCCCTCATTCGCCCGGCCCGGTTTCTCCCGCCGGAAATCGAACAAAAAAAGTAGTCCCCGCCCCCTCCACGCTCGTCAAAGCGATTTCCCCGCTGTGGTTTTGAACGATTTCGTGCACCAGGGCCAACCCCAGCCCCGTTCCGCGGCCCACCTCTTTGGTCGTAAAAAAAGGCTCGAAGATTTTGGATCGGATCGCCTCGGGGACGCCGATGCCCGTGTCGGCCACGCTCAATTGGCCACCGGGCCGATCGCCGAGGGCGATCCGTTCCGTGCTCACGATCAGGGTGCCGCCCCCGGCCATGGCGTCCATGGCGTTGTTGCAGAGGTTCAGCACGATTTGCTGAATTTGGTTCTTGTTCCCCCACACGGGAACGTCGGACTTCAAGTTCCGAACCAATTCGACGTCCTTGACCCGCCCCTGGGCCATGACCAAGGTCAAAGCCTCTTCGGTCACCCGACTGAGGTCCAGGGCTTCCCGTTCTTCGGGTTTGGATTTGCGCGTGTAAATCAGTAGGTTTTGAACCAACGCCTTGCAACGGAGAACTTCCTTCTCAATAAAGGCCAACGGATGACGGATGGATTCCTCCGCCGACCACTGTTCCTTGAGCGCCTGGGCGAACCCCAAAATGATCCCCAGGGGGTTGTTGATTTCATGGGCCACGCCGCCGGCCAAGCGGCCCATGGCCGACAGCTTGGCCGACTCGACGGCCGCCTTTTCCCATCGTTTCCGGTCCGTGATGTCCCGGACGATGGCCATCAGTTCGCCGGGAGCGGAGGGGACGATTCGGGCCTCGTAAAATCGATCCAGCGAACAAACGCCGCATTGAATCTCCGCTGTTTGGATTTGGTGGGAGGCCGCGGCCTCCGCAATGGCTTTTTCGAGGGCTTCCGGCGACGGGGAATCAAACGCTTCGTGAAGGGGCCGCCCGATGAGGCGCGGCAGGGGCCGGGGGAGGTTCAAGGCTTCGTGGAATAAAACCTCCTGGACGGTCCCGTCGGCCCGAAGGCGGAAATGGAAATCCGGCCAGGCCTTCACCATGGATTGGAGTCCCCGGTTGGCCTCCAACAACTCCTTGGAACTGATGTCGATGGACCGTTCCAACAGGAGGCGGTCCCGGTCGAACTGTTCGTAGGCCACGTTCACCGAGGACAAGAAGGCCGCCAGGTCCGGCCGGTCCTCCGGCGGGCCCCCCACGTGCCGCTTCCATTGGCGGGCGAGCAATTTGTGCACGGCGCTAAGGGATTTCGGTGAAGGTCGTGATCGTCATGGTTTGGTTGTGCAGGTCGCAGCGGGCGTCGGGACGAAAGGGCGCGATTTCCCCGTAGGAATAAAAGCCCACCAGGACCGGACGGGGGCCAAGGACGTCCCGGACGGCCTCCACCTCCTCCTCCACCCGCTGCTTGAGAATTAATTTTCGTCCCACGCAGCTGATGAGAAGAGCCCATTCGGCGTCCGACGCGCCGAACCCGATTTTGGCGTGCCCCGCCGCCGATTCGGCGCCGTCGACCATCCGGTCAAAATTCGCCATCATGAATTGGGCCAGGCACCCCTCGGGCATGTCCCCCGCGAAGGTCATGGTGCCTTTTATTTCATCCACGGCCAGCACCGACCGGACCAGGACCTCCGGATCCTGGGGCCGTTGGATGGCCAAGGGAAACAACAAGCCCGTGGCCGGAAGGCCGCTGGCGTATTCGCCGAGATAATTTTTGTAGATCTCCAGGGCCGATTTGCCGTCCAGGCATTCCAGAACGTTCCCGTTGGATTTGGTGATGAGCCGACGGGGGCCGAAGGTGTCCCAACCGCCCAGGGATCCGAAACCGACCCGCAGACGCTCCCCGTAAAAACCGATGCCCACGACGGCCCGGGAATGGAAATCGTCGCCCAGGAGGACCCCCGTTTCAACGAAGCGGTCTCCGTCGGCCGAAAGACCGCCGGTGACACGGACCCCCCGGGGCAATCCCGAAGTCAATCCCCGCACCAAATCGCTCCCGTTCACGTGGAGTCCGTCGGAAAGGACCACGACATGGACCAACCCCTCGGGCGGCAGGCCGGCGGCCAAGGCCTCCCCGGCCCGGCGGCTTTCGGCCGGCGAGGGGACGGGGACCAGGACGGGGACCACCCGCCCCTTATCCAGGGCGAGGGCCGACGCCACGAGGGTCTCGTCCGACACGTTGACGTCGAAAATCTCCCCCGCCGTGGAACAGCCCACCCGCAGGGCCCGGGGATACATCTCTCGAATGTCCTTGATCCGCGCAGGGTCCTTTAGGTGGGCACCGGCCCCAAAGACAAAAACGACCTGGGCGTCCCCCGCCAATGGTTCGGTGGAGCCCGCGGACCAGCCCAAACCGGATTTCCACTGCCGACGTTCAACTCGCACGTAGGGCCTCCGGGGCCTTGGTTTGTTCTTCCAGCGGGGGAAAGAGGAATCGAAATTCCGCCCCGGCCCCCGGGCGGCCGGCGACCCGTATTTCCCCTTGGTGCTCCTTCACGATGCCCAGGGAAATGGAAAGCCCCAACCCGGTTCCCTGTCCCGGCTTCTTCGTGGTGAAGAAGGGGTCGAAGATCTTGGCCTGAATGTCCGGCGGAATGCCGGCCCCCGTGTCCCGAAAAACCACGCACGCCTTGTTCCCGTCCCGTCCGACGGTCACCGTGAGCACGCCGCCGGACCGGCCCTCCATGGCCTGGCGCGCGTTGGTGGCCGCGTTCAGGAACACCTGGTGCAACTGGTCGGGATCGGCGTTGACCCGGGGAGTTTCGGGCTCGTAGGCGGCGTCGATGGTCAGGCCTTCCTTCAAAAAATCGCCCCGAACCAGACGCAGGACGCAGTCGACGACGCCCGCCAAATCCGTGGGGATCTTGCGGGGCTCGGACTTCCGGCTGAAGTCCAGGAGGGACTGGACGATGGTCGCGCACCGCTGGCTTTGACGAAGGATCATTTCAATGTCCTCCCGCTGTTCCGCACTCAGTCCACCCCCTTCCAATAAAAATTGAGCCATGCCGATGACGGCGGACAGGGGGTTGTTGAGCTCGTGACCCACCCCCGCCGACAACACCCCCAAGGCGGCCATTTTTTCCGATTGAATGAGCTGGGCCTGGGTGTTGCGCAAATCCGCGTAGGCCGTTTTTAATTCCTCCACGTGACCTTCCAGCTTTTTGTAGAGACGGGCGTTGTAAACCGCCTGGGCGATCTGGGAACCCAAAATGGTCATGCTGAAAAGGGAGGACCCGGAAAAGGGGTCCTCCCTTTTGGTCCGGTTCGCGTTAAGTACGCCGAGCAATTCTCCTTCCAGAACAAGCGGGTAGACGATGGAGGATTTGATGTCTCGAACCACCCGAAGGTCCGCGAACCGAGGGTCCTGCCAGAGGGGCCCGGAAATCAGGACCGGCTCGCGCCATTGGGCGGCCCGACCGTCAACGCCTTCTCCCAGCCGAATTTCAACCCCCCGGCGCTGATCCGCGGTCAACCCCGTGGACGCCTCCAAACGCAACTTCCCCGTGTCGTCCACCAACATCAAGGAGGCATCATCGGCGCCCAATATTTTGACCGTCCACTCCATGATGGCGGGCAGTAGCGTGTCCAGCTTGACGGATTTGAAGACCTCCCGGCTGGCCTCGTACACCCCCACCATGGCCCGAAGCTCCCCCTTTTCCAGGGCTTTTTCCACCAGGGCGAGCAGTTCGGGAAGGTTGTAGGGTTTTTGGATAAAGTCGTAGGCGCCCTTTTTCATGGCGGCCACGGCCGTTTCAACGGTCCCGTAACCCGTGGTGATGATGAATTCGGTCGAGGGGGAGTCTTTTTTGAGGGCTTCGAGGAATTCCAGGCCGCCCATTTTCGGCATTTTAACGTCCGATATAACCAATTGGAATTCGTTCCGGCGGCACTGTTCCAGGGCGTCCCGTCCGTTTTCGGCCGTGACCACCCGATGCCCCCGCTTTGTCAATTCCATGGACAAAAGGGCCCGGAACCCGGGCTCGTCGTCCACCACCAGAATATGATGCGGCAGGGTCCCGCCAAAAGATTTTGGGGCCCCGAATCCAGATGGGCTCATTTGGCTCCCTCGCTCGATCGATCCATCCTCTGGATTATCGTCCACGAACCACCGAAATAGAGAGAAAATAAGGGGCGCGATCCCGGGCGAAAGGCGGTCATTCGCCGGGGTCTTGACAGGGGGGGTGGATTTAGTAAGATTCAGTTCGCCCCCAAGGTCGGGGGAGACCATCGCTGACGGACATTACAGGGCTGTAATTCGGACCGTCTCGTTCCCTTAAGGCTTTTTTTAATGGAGCGAGGCGCTTTTTTTTAGACCATCGGAGTTGCTGAAAATGGTTGAAAGACTTAAGGAATGGGTCTTTGGGCGACCTAAAAATCCCCTGGACCCCCACGTTTTCCATAATATTTCCCTCATCGCCTTTTTTGCCTGGGTCGGCTTGGGGGCGGACGGGCTGTCCTCCTCCTGCTACGGGCCCGAAGAAGCCTTCCGCGCCCTGGGCCATTACACCCACCTGGCCATCCCCCTGGCCCTGGCGGTCGCCGCCACGGTCTTTATCCTTTCGGCCAGTTACTCCCAAATCATTGAATATTTCCCCACCGGGGGCGGCGGCTACCTGGTGGCCTCCAAACTCATCGGCCCGGTGTCGGGGCTCATCTCCGGGTGCGCTCTCCTGGTCGATTACATCCTGACGGTGGCCATTTCCATCGCTTCCAGCATGGACGCCATTTTCAGCTTCCTCCCCCACCACCTCCACCACTACAAATTCGCCGCCACCCTTGTTTTCCTCCTTATTTTGGTCACCTTGAATCTTCGGGGGATCAAGGAGTCGGTTCAAATATTGACCCCCATTTTTGTCACTTTCGTCATCACCCACACCATCGTCATCGTATACGCCATCTTTTCCCACGGCACCCAGTTGCCGGCCCTGGTGGGAGACACCCTGGCGGAAACCCGGCAAGGCATCCAATCCGTGGGTCTATTGGCCATGTCGGGAATATTCCTTCGGGCCTTCTGCCTGGGGGGCGGAACGTTTACGGGGATTGAGGCCGTTTCCAACGGCCTTCAAATCCTTCGGGAACCCCGGGTGAAAACGGGCAAACGAACCATGAAATACATGGCCTTCTCCCTGGCTTTTACGGCCGGTGGCATCCTGATCAGTTACGTTCTGAACGGCGTGTCCCACACCCCCGGCCAAACGCTGAACGCGGTCCTCATCGGGGGGCTTACGGAAAAATGGCCCCTGGGTCACGCCTTCTTGCTGGTGACGCTTTTGTCCGAAGGCGCCCTTTTGATCGTGGCGGCCCAGGCGGGATTCTTGGACGGCCCTCGGGTGATGTCCAACATGGCCATCGACAGCTGGCTCCCCCGGCGGTTCACCAACCTGTCGGACCGCCTCGTCATCAAGGACGGCGTCCTGGTCATTGGGCTCTCCGCCCTCGCCATGTTGATTTACACCAAGGCGTCGGTGGGCCTCCTGGTGGTCATGTACAGCATCAACGTGTTCCTGACGTTTTCCCTGTCCCAAGCCGGCATGGTCCGCCACTGGGTTCGGGACCGGGGCGACGGCTGGCCGCGCAAATTGGCCATTAACGTCACCGGCTTGATACTGACCCTGGGAATTTTGATCGTGACCGTCTTCATCAAGTTCCGGGAAGGCGGTTGGATCACCCTCGTTATCACCGGGGTGATCGTGGCCTTCTGCCTGTGGGTCAACCACCACTACCGGGACACCGCCAAGGCCCTGCACCATTTGGACGAGATCCTGACGCAGATCCCGCTCCCCGAGGAAATGCCCGTCGTCAAGAAAGTCCCGGGCAAACCCGCGGCCATCCTGATGGTCAACGGCTACAACGGCATGGGAATCCACTCCTTTTTGGCGATCCACCGGCTCTTTCCCGGGCACTTTAAGAACTTCGTCTTTCTGGCGGTGGGGGTGATCGATTCCGACCGGTTTAAAGGCACGGCCGAAATCGACAATTTGCGCCGCTCCATCCAGACCGATTTGGACAAATACGTTCACCTGGCCAACAAAATGGGCCTTTACGCGGAAAGCCGGATGATGCTGGAAACCGACGTGATCGACGGCCTCCTTCAACTCTGCGAGAACGCCACCCAGGAATGGCCTAAAAAAGTGTTTTTCATGGGCCAATTGGCCTTCGAAGGCGAAACGTTCTGGACGCGGTTCCTTCACAACCGGACCTCCTTCGTGCTCCAGCGGCGGTTGCTGTTCAACGGCCTTCAGGCCGTCATCCTTCCCATTCGAGTCCGGCTCAAACGCGCCGTGCTCCCCCAATAAATCCGGAGATTGCCATGTCCGACGCGCCCGACATCGTCCAACTGTCCGCCAAAAAATTCCTGGGGGCCTGCGCCCTTCTGGCCCTGGCCATCGTCCTTTCCGGACGTCCCCTGCCCCCTTGGGTGTTGGGGGCCGAAGTTTTGGCCACCATCATCGCCCTCTTTGTGACGGGGTCCATCCGTTATCGGCTGGACAAAAACGCCCTGACCTACGGGGCGGGACTCGTGGTGGCCGCCAGTTTTTGGACCCTGTGGAACCCCGGCGTCCGCGCCGCGGCCATGGCCCAGGATCGGACCCTCGGCACGGCGCTTTGGGACGTTTTCCAACGTCACTTTTTGACGTTCGCGGGACTGGACGACCTGATCCATTTGGACACCATGCTCTTCATCCTGGGCTTGACCTTCTTTGTGGCGGTCATCGCCCAGACCCGGTTGCTCGAAACCGCCAGTTTCGGCGTTCTGGCCAAAACCAAGGGCAAACTGGTCCCCACCATCGCGGCGTTGACGGCCATGGTGTCCGTGGCCTCGGGCGTCCTGGACGGCGTTTCCATGATCGGCCTGATGATCCGCACCCTGGTCATCCTCCTCTTTATGGCCAAGATCAAGGACGAAGCGGTCATCTACGCCGTCATGGTTTCCACCGTCGTGACGACGGTCTGCGGCATGTGGCTGGCCTACGGGGAGCCCCCCAACCTCATCATGAAGTCCAACCTCCACCCGCATTTGGACAACGCCTTTTTTCTGCGCTATTGCCTGCCGGCGGCGGTCGGCTCCTACCTCATTGTTTTTTGGAACGTCCGGAAACGCCTGGCCGGCAAAACCGTCGATTTGGCCCGCCTGGACATTTTGGACCAGCACATCGCCGACGTGCGTTTCCTGCAGGTGACCCGCCACGGGGAAACCCTGACCCCGGTGGAGTTCGCCGAGGCCCACCGGGCGGAACTGGGTTCCCACGCGGACGCCGTGATCAAGCGCCTCCACCAGGGCGTTCCGCTGGGCGAAGCCCTGGTGAACGAGCACTTGCCACGGGAAAAGCGG
>DAOQNO010000003.1:0-16635 GCA_035332125.1 Elusimicrobiota bacterium
TCCGTCGGCCCAAACGGTCAAAACGGGGCCGTCGGGAAAATCGACCGTCAACGTTCCCCCCTCCGCCCGGGCTTTGCCGTCCAAGCGGGCGCTTTCTTTCAAGAGGACGTGGTGGTCCCGCCCGGTCAAAAAGGGCCGGACCTCCAGCGACAGGGCGGGTCCCGCCAGCAGGCGGTACACGGCCACCGCGGTGTCCTCGCCGTAGCGGAGGAAAAAACTTTTTTCGAAACGAACGTCGCCCCAGGCGTACGTCCACACGGGGAAGGGGTCGAGGCGGAAGGATTCCAGTCGGTCGTAGCCCTTGGGGTTCACGACGTCGGGGTAGGATTGGCAGGAGAGGTCGAACCGTTTGTCGCCCACGATCAGGGCGTCCTCGGACCGGTTCACCAGTTGAACCCGTTCCAGGGGCGGGCGCCGCGGCACCGTCAGAAGGGAATGGTAGCGGCGCGTATTGCCGCCGGCCACGGTCCCCAGGGCGTAGCCGCCCCGGCCGTTGGCCTCCAGCCATTCCCGCTCGCTGGCGTCGGAGTAATTTCCGCAGACGGCGCGGCCGAGGTCGACCACGGGTCCGGACTTAACGGGCATTCCTAGGAGACCCGAAGGGCCTTGAAAACGATTTCCCCCATGTCGGCCGGCGAGTCGACCACTTTGACGCCCGCCGCCTCCAAAGCGGCGCGCTTCTCGGCCGCCGTGCCCCGGGAGGCCTTGCCCCCGGCGCCGCCCGCGTCGACGATGGCCCCCGCGTGACCCATGCGTTTGCCCGGGGGCGCCGTTTGTCCGGCGATGAAGGCGAACAGGGGTTTGGTCATCTTCGATTTAAAATAGTGGGCCGCCTCTTCCTCGGCGGTCCCGCCGATTTCGCCGATCATCAACACGGCCTCGGTGTCGCGGTCCTCCTGGAACAGGGTCAGCATGTCGACAAAGGTCGAGCCCTGCACCGGGTCCCCGCCGATCCCGACGACCGTGGATTGGCCGAGGCCCCGCTGGGACAACTGCCACACCGCTTCGTAGGTCAAGGTGCCCGAGCGGGAAACGATGCCGATTTTTCCCGGTTTGTGAATGTACCCGGGCATGATGCCCATTTTGCATCCGGGCCGCTTCTCGTCCCCGGGCGTGATGAGCCCGGGCCCGTTGGGGCCCACCAGGCGGACCGGCGCGCCGCGAAGGGCCGCCTTCACCCGGGCCATGTCCAAAACGGGAATGCCTTCGGTGATGGCCACGATCAATCCAACGCCCCCGTCCGCGGCTTCCAAAATGGCGTCGGCCGCGAAGGGGGGCGGCACAAAAATCATGGAGGCCGTGGCCCCCGTGGCGTTGACCGCTTCTTTCACGGTGTTGAAAACCGGAATGCCCTCCACCTCGGTGCCGCCCTTGCCGGGGGTCACCCCGCCCACCACTTGGGAGCCGTAGGCCTTGCAGCCCTTGGCGTGAAAGGACCCGGCGGAGCCCGTGATCCCTTGGACGATGATTTTCGTGTCGTGGTTGAGGAGGATGCTCATGACGGCCTCCCGGCGGCGGCCCCATCCGACGAACTGGGACGGCCCCTAGCGGCGGCCGCCCCATCCGACGAACTGGGACGGCCCCTAGCGGCGGCCGCCGCCAGGGCGACGGCCTTTTTGGCCCCTTCGGTCAAATCCGAGGCGGGAGTGATCGCCAGGCCCGATTCGGCCAGAATTTTTCGCCCTTCCTCCACCCGATTGCCCTCCAACCGAACGACCAGGGGCCGGTCGAGGCCCGTTTTATGAACCGCCTGGACGATGCCCTGGGCGATGACGTCGCATTTCATGATGCCCCCGAAAATATTGACGAAGATGACCTTCACGTGGGCGTCCGACAAAATGATCTTGAACGCTTCGGTGACTTGATCGACCGTGGCGCCGCCGCCCACGTCCAGGAAATTCGCCGGCTCGCCGCCGTGGAGCTTGATGATGTCCATGGTGGCCATGGCCAAACCCGCGCCGTTCACCATGCAACCGATGTTGCCGTCCAGACGGATGTAAGAGAGGCCCACTTTGCCGGCGCGGCGTTCCGCGGCGGTCAAATCCGCCAAATCGGCCTGGTCGAAGAGATCGGCGTGGCGGAAGGCGGCGTTGTCGTCGATGGTGACTTTCGCGTCCATGGCCAGGAGGGAGGGCCCTTTTTTCCCCTTTCGCACGCCCAGGGGGTTCACTTCCACCAGGCTCGCGTCGGAAGCGATGAACAGTTTGGTCAGGTTCCGGAAAAAGGACACGGCGGGGCTCAACAAATCTCCCGTCAACCCGGCGGCGAAAGCGGCCTCCCGAGCCTGGAAGGCTTCCAAACCCCGCAGGGGGTCGATGTCGAACCGCAAAATCTTTTCGGGGGCCGTGGCGGCCAGTTCCTCGATGTCCATCCCGCCCTGGGCCGACAAAATCATCACGGGTTTGCCCGTTTTCCGGTTGAGGGTGACGGCGACGTAGAGTTCGCGCTCCACCTGGACCGCGGGTTCCGCCAATATTTTTCGCACCACGAGGCCCTGGGGGCCGGTCTGGTGGGTCACCAGGGTCTTCCCCAACAGGCCCTTGGCGAAGGCGGCCGCGTCCTTGGGGGTTTTAACGAGCTTGACGCCCCCCGCCTTGCCCCGGCCGCCGGTGTGAACCTGGGCCTTGAGAACCCAGGGACCTTTGCCCGTTTTTTTAAGGGCGGCGGCCGTTTCCCCGGGTTTCCCGATCACCGCGCCCGTGAGAACGGGAAGGCCGAACCCGTCCATTAAACTTTTCGCTTGGTACTCGTGGAGCTTCATTCGCAGTCCCCTTGATAAAGTCGCTGAAGCGGTTATTTAACCAAATCAATCGGGGTAAAGCAAAAACAGAGACCCCGGAACAGGTTGAATATTCAATCTTTTTCAGCCTTCCGCGCCGCCAGACCCCGGCCCCCCGGCCCCCGGCCAGGGTCGATTTTTCGGAAAAAGGACTTCCATCGACGGTAGTATCGGCTTTATTGCCCGCTTCCTCCCTTTTATCTACAATGATTCTTCCGCAAACGCATCCAGGGACTGCGAGGCCCGCCATGAGCGCCAAAACCGATCGTCGCTTAAAAGAGAAGAAAATCGGGGAAGTGGTCAATCCCCGGCTGATTCAGGCTCCCGCGGACATCTCCGTTCAACGGGCCCTGGAAGTCATGCGTGAAAACAAATCCTCCTACCTCGTGATTTCCGAGGGCAAGCGGGTGGTCGGCATGTTCACGGAATCCGACGTCACGCGCAAACTGCTCAACAAGAAAAGCGAATGGGGCCGTCCCGTCCGGGACTTCATGACCGCCGACCCCATCGTCCTCCGCCTGGACGACCCCGTGGGCCGGGCGGTGGACCTCATGGCGGAAAACGACATTTACCACGTCCCCCTGGTCAACGAAAAACAGGAATTGATCAACGTCCTGAGCGTACGGACCCTGATCCGATTTTTGGCCGAATTTTACCCGGGGGAGGTGTACAACATCCCCCCCAACCCGCACCAAGTGCACCACACCGCCGAGGGGGGCTGACCGTGGCCGTGAAAGAAAAAAAGATCGTCCCCTCCGTCACCGTCCGGTTCGCCGGCGACTCGGGGGACGGCATGCAGCTGACGGGGGACCAGTTCACCGACACCACCGCCGTCATGGGGAACGATTTCGCCACCCTGCCGGATTTCCCGGCGGAAATCCGCGCCCCGGCCGGCACTCTGCCGGGGGTTTCCAGTTTTCAAATTCAATTCGCCGACTCCCTGATTTTCACCCCCGGGGACATGGCCGACGTGCTGATCGCCATGAACCCCGCCGCCCTCAAAGTGAACACCCGCCACGTTAAAAAGGGCGGACTGATGATTTTGAACGAAAACGCCTTCGACAAGGACGGCCTGGAAAAGGCGGCGTACGCCTCGAACCCCCTGGAGGACGGCAGTCTGCGGGACTGGCAGGTTCTCAAGGTTCCCCTCTCGGACCTCACGGCCAACGCCCTCAAGGACCACCCCCTCCGTCCGAACGAAGTCGACCGATGCAAAAACTTTTTCGCCCTGGGGCTCATGTTCTGGCTCTACGACCGGAGCTTCGACCACACGGTCGACTGGATATCCAAGAAATTCGCCAAAAAGCCCGAATTCGTGAACGCCAACATCGCCGCCCTGAAAGCCGGCTACAACCACGCCGACATCACGGAGCTCATGCCCACCCGCTTCGAAGTTCGGAAATCGGCCCTGGAGCCGGGCACCTATCGGAAGATCACGGGCAACGAGGCCACGGCCATCGGCTTGATCACCGCCGCCGAATTGGCCAAGAAAATCCTCTTCCTGGGGTCCTACCCCATCACGCCGGCGTCCAGCATCCTTCAGGACCTGTCTTACCGGAAGGAATTCGGGGTCAAAACGTTTCAGGCCGAGGACGAAATCGCCGCCATCGGGTCGGCCATCGGGGCCTCCTTCGGCGGGGAATTGGGCGTGACCAGCACCTCGGGCCCCGGCCTTTGCCTGAAATCCGAGGCGCTCAATTTGGCCATCATCGCCGAGCTCCCCTTGGTGGTGGTGAACGTCCAACGGTGCGGCCCCTCGACCGGGATGCCCACGAAAACCGAGCAAACCGATCTCCTGCAGGCCATGTTCGGGCGGAACGGGGAGTCCCCGGTGGTCGTCGTGGCCCCCAAAAGCCCGGCCGAGTGTTTCGAGATGGCCATTGAAGCGGTCCGCCTCGCCTTGACGCACATGACCCCGGTGATCTTCCTTTCCGACGGCTACCTGTCCAACAGCGCCGAACCCTGGAAGCTTCCCGACATCTCCAAATTCGCCAAAATCGTGGTGAACCATCCGACGACCTGGAAAGGCCCGTTCACCCCCTACGCCCGGGACCCAAAAACCCTGGCCCGGGCCTGGGCCAAACCCGGCACCCCCGGCCTCCAGCACCGCATCGGCGGGCTGGAGAAAAACGACGTCACCGGCGCCGTGAGCTACGACCCCGACAACCACGAAAAGATGGGCCAGATTCGGGCCGAAAAAGTGGCCCGTGTGGCCGACGACATCGCCCCCCTGGCCGTCCGCGGCGCGGACCGGGGCCGCCTGCTCGTCCTCGGCTGGGGCAGCACCTACGGCCCCATTTACCAGGCCGTAAGCGAAGTGACCGAGGCCGGTCGCGCCGTCTCCCAGGCCCATCTCACCCATTTAAATCCCTTCCCCAAAAACACCGGGGAGGTCCTATCCAAATTCGAAAAGGTCCTCGTGCCGGAACTCAACAGCGGCCAGCTGCTCATGCTCCTCCGCCACCGCTTCCCCCGGGTGGATTTCGTGGGCTACAACCGCGTGCGCGGCGTGCCCTTTTACGTGTCGGAAGTTCGCGAAGCCATCGAGGCGGCCCTATGACCGAAGTTCCCGTTCCCTCCGGCGCCGAAAAGCGCCCCACGTTCACCAAAAACGATTTCGTTTCCGGCGCCGAGGTCCGCTGGTGCCCCGGGTGCGGCGACTATTCCATCCTGGGGTCCATGCAGCAGACTCTGGCGAAATTCGACATTCCCCGGGAAAACTACGTGTTCGTCTCGGGCATCGGGTGCTCGTCCCGGTTCCCCTACTACATGAACACCTACGGGTTCCACACGATCCACGGCCGGGCCCCGACGATCGCCACCGGGCTCCGCTGCGTGAACCCGGACCTTTCCATTTGGGTCATCACCGGCGACGGCGACGGCTTGTCCATCGGCGGCAATCATCTGCTCCACGCCATGCGCCGAAACTTGAATTTCAACATCCTCCTGGTCAACAACCAAATTTACGGACTGACGAAGGGCCAATATTCCCCGACGTCCCCCACGGGCAAGATGACCAAATCCTCGCCCTACGGGTCCATCGACCACCCCATCAACCCCCTGTGCATTGCCATCGCCTCGGAGGCGACCTTCATCGCCCGCACGTTGGATTCCGACCCGCGCCACATGAGCGCCACCCTGGAACGGGCCATGAAGCACAAGGGCATCGCCTTCGTCGAGGTGTACCAGAACTGCATCATTTTCAACGACAAGGCCCACGGGCCCGTGACCGGCCGGGAAACCCGGGACGACCGGATGGTCTATTTGGAACACGGCAAACCGCTCCTTTTCGGCAAAAACAAATCCAAAGCCATCCGATTGAACGGCCTCTATCCCGAAATGGCGGACTACGACCCCACCAACACCCGGGGCCTGCTGATCCACGACGAGACGGACCCCCGTCCGAACCACGCGTACCTGCTCACCCAATTGACCTACCCCGATTTCCCCGTCCCCTTCGGCGTCTTCCGCGCCGTGGAGAAACCGACCTACGACGACCTGATGAACCAACAAATCCGGGACATCGTCGCCAAGAAAGGCAAGGGCAGCCTCGAAAAATTAATCTACAGCGGCGACACCTGGAGGGTCCAATGAGCGCGAACCCCTGCCCCTTTTGCGGACACGAGAATCTCCCCGGCGACGACCGGTGCGGCCAATGCCTCCATTCCCTGATGCAGCGTCAGATTCCGTCGGCCCGCCGGGTGGGCGACGAGTTCCGGGACGCCCTGCTCAAGGAACCGGTTTCGGAACTCCTGACGGGCGTCGACCTGTTGGTCTGCAGCCCCAAGGACTCTCTGGAAAAAATCCTCAAAATTTTTCAAAAAGAGAAGAAGGGGTGCGTGCTGGTCTACGAAAAAAAGAAGATGGTCGGCATTCTCTCGAACCGGGACCTGTTGCTGCGCGCCGCGGGCCCCGGCGATGATTTGTCCAAACTCACGGTCGAGGACGTCATGACCCGAAACCCGAGTTACGTCCGTCCCGAGGACCCCATCGCTTTTGCCGTCAACAAAATGTCCGTGGGGGGCTACCGCCACGTCCCGGTCATCCGGGCGGACGGGACCCCCGTCAGCATTCTGCTCATCCGCGACATTCTCCGTTACCTGTCGGCCAGCAAAAAAGAATATTGATCCCCGCGCCGGGAACTCCCCCCGGTCGCGGGCGTTTGAATAAGAAGAGGTCCCTCGAATGGAAACGCGTCCCTTAATAATCATCGGTTCCGGTCCCGCCGGTTTCACCGCCGCCCTCTACGCGTCCCGGGCCAATTTGAAGCCTCTGGTGTTGGGCGGCCTGTTTAAAGGCGGCCAGCCGGGCGGCCAGTTGATGACCACCACCGACGTGGAAAATTTCCCCGGCTTTCCCGACGGCGTCGAAGGGCCGGAATTGATGAAGCGGATGCGCCAACAGGCCCAACGGTTCGGGGCCGAAGTCCTCGACAAGGACGTGGAATCGGTGGATTTTTCCGTCCGTCCTTTTAAAATCACGACCGACGAGGCCGACTACCGCGCCCGGGCCGTGATCCTCTCCACCGGCGCCACCGCCAAACGCCTGCACAACCCCGCCGAGGCCAAGTTCTGGAACCGGGGCATTTCCGCCTGCGCCACCTGCGACGGGGCCCTGCCGATTTTCCGCAATAAGCCCATTGTCGTGATCGGCGGCGGGGACACCGCCATGGAGGAGGCCCTTTACCTGACCCGCTTCGGGTCCGAAGTCGTGGTCCTCCACCGGCGGGAAGAGTTCCGGGCCTCCCGGGTGATGCTGGAACGGGCCAAGAAGAACCCCAAAATTAAATTCAAAGTGCCCTACGCGTTGGAAGACACCCACGGCGAAAAGACGCTGGAACAGCTCAAAATCAAGAACCTCCAAACCGGCGCGGTGGAAACCCTGGCCGCCGCGGGCCTCTTTTTGGCCATCGGCCACGAACCGAACACCGCCCTGTTCAAAGGCCAAATCCATTTGGACGACGTGGGTTACGTGAAAACCGACGGCCACGCCCGCACCAACATCGAGGGCGTTTTCGCCGCCGGGGATTGCGTGGACCACGTCTACCGCCAGGCCATCACGGCGGCGGGGCAGGGGTGCATGGCCGCGATTCAAGCCGAACGCTGGCTGGCGGAACAAGAATAAATCCCGCGCCCCGTCTCGTCGGTCTCGGCACCGCCTTTCCGCCCTTCCGCGTTTCCCAGGGCGAGGCCCTTCGGTTCCTGCTGAAGCGTTTCCCCGTTTCCCCCGCCGCCCGGACCCTTCACGCCCGCGTCTTCGCCCACGAATCCGTCGAAACCCGTCGCCTGGCCGTCGACCGCCTCGCGGAGGTGGCCGATCGGGATTTGGACCGAACCCATCGCCGATTTGAAAAAGCGGCGGTGGACCTCTCGGGACGGTCCCTGGCGGCGGCCCTGCGGCGCGGCGGACGGTCCCCCCGGCAAATCGATTTTTTGGCCGCCGCCACCTGCACGGGCTATCTCTGTCCGGGCCTGGCGCCGCTCACGGCCGACCGCGCCGGCTTGCGCACCGACGTCCGCCTGGCGGACCTCGTGGGCATGGGCTGCGGCGCGGCCCTTCCCGCCCTGCGCGCCGCGGCGGATTTTTGCCGCGCCCACCCCGGCGCCCTGGCGGCGGTGGTTTGCACGGAAATTTGTTCCGCGGCTTTTTTCCCGGGCGAGGCGCCCGACCTCGTGGTTTCCAACGCCCTGTTCGGCGACGGCTCCGCCGCCGCCCTCGTGAGCGACCGGGGATCGGGGCCGCGATTCGTTGACGAAGAGTCGCTCACGCTCCCCGCCGCGCGGGACGACTTGCGCTTCGTCACGGACGGCGGCCGCTTGCGCAATGTTCTCTCCCCCCGGGTTCCGGTCCTGGCCGCCCGGGCCACCCGAACCGTGTTGAACAAAATTCTCCGCCGCCAGCACGTGTCCCCCGACGCCGTCTCCCGCTGGGTCCTTCACGCCGGCGGCGCCCGGGTGCTGGACGCGCTCGAAAAATCCCTCGGGCTCGCGCCCGACGACCTGGCCGCGAGCCGCGCGATCCTCCGGCGCCACGGCAACCTCTCGTCCCCCTCCGTGCTCGTCGCCCTGGCGGAATCCCTGGCCCGACGGCCCGCTCGGCCGCGGGAACGCGCCTTCCTGGCCTCCTTCGGGGCCGGCTTTTCGGCCCACGGCCTTTTGTTGGAGTTTTCGTGACGCTCTTTCCGGACTTGTCCCGCCCGGTGGACCGGAGCGAGTGGATGGACACCCGCCCCTTGACGGACGACGAGATCGACGGTGTTTTCGGCTTTTTCGAGTTCACGAACCGGCGTTTTGGCGGGACCTCGGCCGTTCTCGCCCCCCTGAACCGATGGTCCGCCCGATGGGCGCCGGGTCAAAAAATTTCCCTCTTGGACGTGGGGGCCGGGGGCGCCGACATTCCCCGGGCCCTCGTGCGTTGGGCCCGGCGGCGGGGGTTCCGCCTTCGGGTGGCCGCCCTCGAGCCCGTTCCGGCCATCGCCGCCCGCGCCCGTCGGGCCTGCGCCGGTTACCCCGAAATCGACATCCTCGAAAAAGACCTTCGATGGATGGTCGATCGCGGCGCGCGGTTCGATTACGTGACGGCGTCCCTCTTTCTCCACCACGTATCCCTTCGGGAGCGGGCCGACGTGCTGGCCGCCCTGGACCGCTTGGCCCGCCGGGGGTTGATCCTCAGCGACCTCCGGCGAAGCCTTCCGGGCTACTGGGCCGTGGGCGCCCTGGCGGCCCTGCGGCGGGACCGGGTGGCCTTCCACGACGGCCCTCTGTCGGTGCGTCGGGCCTTCCGGGTCGCCGACCTCGAAAACTTGGCCGCCACGGCGGGCCTGCCCCACCTCCGGGCCCGGTCGGAACCGTGGTTCCGGGTCAGCCTGCTCGGTGAGAAAAATGGCTGAACGCGCGGTGGTCGTCGGCGGCGGACCGGCGGGCGCGAGCGCGGCCCTGGCGCTTTTGGCGGCGCGATTCGAGGTCACGGTTTTCGAGCGCCGCCCCCGTTTCGCCCCCCGGGTTTGCGGAACCTTTTTGGACGCCGAGGCCCTCCGGCACTTAACCACCCTGGGGGTTCGGGACCTCATCGACCGGGAATCCGTTCCCGTTCGACGGGTTCGCGTGACGGTTCCCCCCCGGCGCCTCCGCGTCGTCGACCTTCCCGAGGCCGGGGCCGCCCTGCCCCGTCCCCGCCTGGAAGCCTTGCTGTTCGACGAAATTCGGCGGCGGGGCGGGGCCGTCGTCCCGGGCGTCCGGGTTTTTCCCGGCGAAGATTCCCGAACCGTCCGGCTGGACGGTCCCGGACTCGGGGAGGGCGGAACCCCGGTTCGGCGCGCCGACCTCGTGGTGTGGGCCACCGGCCGGCCCGCGCCCGACCCCGCCGGCGGCGGCCCCGGCCACTACGGCTGGAACGCCGACTTCGACGGGGTGGACCAGCGTCCCGGGGACATGTCCCTCCACTTCACGCCCCGGGGCTACGTGGGGGTCGTGACCCACGGCGACGGGACGACCAACGTCTGCGGCCTCTACCGGCGGGAGAACGTCCCCCCCGACTGGGAAAACGTTTTTCGGGAATCGCGGAACGACTCCCCGGCCTTCGCCCGGGAGACGGCCGCGGCCCGCCGCCGGACCCCCTGGCGGGGCGTCGGTCCCCTGCCCTATTCCCGGGGACTCTCTCCCGCCGACGGCGTCCTCCGTTTGGGGGACGCCGCCGCCGTGGGGGATCCTTTCATGGGCGAAGGCATCGGCCGGGCCCTGGCCTCCGGACCGATGCTCGTGGCGGCCCTGCGCGACGGTCTTCGTTCCCCCGAAACGCGCTTTCGCCTCCTTTGGTCCGCCGCCTACGGCGGTCGGTTTGCTTTCGGCGCCCGGGCCCGGCGGTGGATTCTCGGCCGGCGGGGAACGTCCTGGTGGGTCCGCCCGTTGCTTTGGCCCGGAGTGTTGCCCCGCGTGTTGCCCCTCTTCCACGGGGGATTCCGACCGGCGGCGATCGACGGGGGTTTGGTATAATGACCCCCGTGAAATCCGCCGTTCCTCCGACGCCCAAAGCGCCCGTCTTTTCTCCCGATCTCTTCGCCTACCGCCGCCGCAAAACACGGGTGGTGAAAGTGGGCGACGTGGGCGTCGGCGGGGACCACCCCCTTCGCCTCCAGTCCATGACGACCACCCGCACCCAGGACACCGACGCGACGGTCCAGCAGACGGTTCGACTGGTCCAGGCCGGATGCGAAATCGTCCGCATCACCGCCCCGACCGAAGTGGACGCCAAAAATCTCAAACACATCGCCGCGGCGCTCCGAGCCAAGGGCGTCCGCGTCCCCCTCGTCGCCGACATCCATTTCCGCCCCGAGGCCGCCTTGGAAGCCGCGGAGCACGTGGAGAAAGTCCGCATCAACCCCGGCAATTTCGCCGACGGCAAAATGTTTAAAACCCGGGAATATTCCGACCGGGAATACGCCGAGGAACTGGAGCGGATCGAGGAGCGGTTCACCCCCCTGGTTCTCAAAATGAAAAAACTCGGCCGGGCGCTCCGCATCGGAACCAACCACGGATCGCTCTCGGACCGCATCATGAACCGCTACGGCGACTCCCCCGAAGGCATGGTGGAAAGCGCCCTGGAATTTTTGGCCATTTGCCGGCGAAACAACTACCACGACGTGATTTTCTCCATGAAGTCCTCCAACCCCAAAGTGATGATCGCCGCCTACCGCCTGTTGGCGGCCCGGCTGGACGCCCAGGGGTGGGACTACCCGTTCCACCTGGGCGTGACCGAAGCGGGCGACGGCGAGGACGGCCGCATTAAATCGGCCGTGGGCATCGGCGCCCTGCTGGAGGACGGCATCGGCGACACCCTGCGGGTCTCCCTCACGGAGGACCCCGAATTTGAAATCCCCGTGGCCCGCCGGCTGGCCGCCCGTTTCGACGGACGTCCGGCCGTCCGCTACGCCCCCCGCCGGCGGGACGGCGACGCCGAATTGAATCCCCTGGGCGACGCCTACCATTACCAACGCCGCGCCGCCCGGGAAACCGCGGTGGGGCCGATCCGGCTGGGCGGCAATCACCCCCCCCGGGTCGTGACGGACATTTCGGCCCTCGGCCTCTCGGGATCGGACATTTTGGCCGCCCTGGAAAAAGCGCTGAAGAATTCCAAACAGATCCCCCCGGAAATCCTGGTTCAGGACGTATCGATGCCGGAGGACGCGGGGAATCTCTCGAATTTGAAAAGGGATCTGAAATTTGAAACCTCGCGCCTCGGGTTCCTGGCCCGGCTCACGGGCACCGAAGACGTGGCCGCCAACGCCCTCGACGCCGCCGACGGATTGATTGTTCCCTTGAAAACCGGCCCCTCGGCCTCCTTCCTGGCGGCCGTCGCCCGGGCGGCCACCGACGCGGGAAAATCCCTTTGGCTCGAAGCCACCGACGCCGGGGAGCTCCTCGCGGCGGCCCAAAACCTGGGCGAACGCCCTTTCAACGTCGTCCTGTCCCTTCGAAGCACGGACGCCTCGCGCCTCCTCCACCAATGGCGCTTCGTCGCCGCCCAACCCTTTGTGCGACAGAGCGCGTGGCCTTTGCTGATCACGGCTCCGGCGGCCCTGGACGCGGACGGATTTCTCCTGTCGGCCGCCACGCTCATCGGCGGCCTTCTTTGCGACGGGCTGGGGGACGCCGTCCAATTGGATTCGGGACTCGGCCTGGAGCGCGGGCTGGAACTCGCCTCCAACGTGCTCCAGGGCGCCGGCGCCCGCATCACCAAGACGGAATTCGTTTCCTGCCCCTCCTGCGGGCGCACCCTTTTCGATTTGCAGACCACCACGGAGCGGATCAAAAAACGCACCGGCCACCTGAAGAACGTCAAAATTGCCATCATGGGGTGCATCGTCAACGGCCCCGGCGAAATGGCCGACGCGGACTTCGGCTATGTCGGGGGCGGCCCGGGCAAAATCAATTTGTACGTGGGCAAGGAATGCGTGGCCAAGGGCATTCCCTTCAACGAAGCCGACGAACGCTTGGTCGCCCTCATCAAAGAAAACAAGAAATGGACGGAACCCCATGAGTCCTAGCTTATTCCTCGACGCCAAAGGCGATTCCCGACCTTTGATTTTCCGGATTTTCTTTTTCGCGGCTTTCGGTTTCCTGCTGTTCCAGCTTTTCCGATTGCTGTCGCCTTTTTTCGACGGCATCATGGTCGCGATCACCCTCGCCCTGGTGTTTTACCCCGTCCACGCCCGGTTCCTCAAATGGACCGGCGGCCGCCGAACCCCGGCCGCGGGGCTGAGCGTCGCCGCCCTTTTCTTGATCGTCGTCATCCCGACCCTGATCTTTTTGGGCATGCTGGGCAAGCAAACCGCCGCCCTCTATCCCTGGGCCCAGGAACAGATTCAAACCCTTCGGGCCAATCCCCAGGAAGCCTTCATCAACAAATTGCCCGCCTCGGTCCGCTCCGCCTGGGAACGCACCGACAAAGTGCTCGACAACGCCGGCGTGGACATTCAAGACGTCCTCCTGCGCAACATCGAAGGGCTGGGCCACCAGCTTTCCGCCACCGGCGCGGCCGTCTTGAAAAATCTCGTGTTTTTCATTTTTCAAACCTTTGTCATGTTGTTCACGCTGTTCTTCCTTTTTCGGGACGGGGCGCGATTGCTTCACCAGCTCGTCCAGTTGATCCCCATGGAATCGGTGCACAAAGAACACATCTTAAACCGGCTGAACCAGACCCTCACGGCGGTGGTCCGGGGAATGTTTATTACGGCGTCGGTCCAGGGCCTGCTGGCGGGGATCGGCTTCGCGGTGGCGGGCGTGCGGTTTTCGGTTCTGCTGGGATTCGCCACGGCTTTCATGGCCCTGGTCCCCCTGGTGGGCGCCACGGCGGTGTGGGCGCCGGTCTGCGGGTATTTGATTTTGAAGGGCTGGATGTGGCCGGGCATTCTTCTGTTGATTTGGAGCGCCGGGGTGGTCAGCACCATCGACAATTTTCTCCGCCCCTATTTGATCGGAGAAAAAGCCCGCTTGCCCATCATGCTCCTGTTCTTCGGAACCCTGGGCGGCCTGAAGGCCTACGGCCCCACGGGCATCTTTTTCGGTCCGGTCATGGTGGCCAGCGTATTGGCCTTCGCCAAGATTTACGGCGAGCAGCTTCAGCGCATTCAAACCGCCCAAGATTCCCCGGAGCGGGGACGTCGGCCCTCCGACGCCCCGTCCGGTCCCCTTCCGCCGACGTCGCCGGCCCTCTGACGTGTTTAAAAAAAACCGGCGTCCCTTCCGCGGAGCCAAGCCCCCCTTCGATTCGGGCCGGGGCGAGGGGCGAAACCCCTCCCGCGACGACCGTTCCCCTTTCGACCCCAACCAACGGGGCCCCAAAAAGTTCAACCACGGAGATCGTTTCCGTCCCGGGAAACGGAACGACAAAGACCGCCGGCCCGGCCGGTTTGGGAAACCCGATTCCCCCTCCTCTTTTGATCCGAAATTCGGCGGCGCGCCCGGGGAACCGGGGGCCAACGCCGGCCGCCCCCCGGAATTCCGGGGCGACCGAAAGCGTTACAACCCCGGCAAATCCAAGGACTTTCGTCGACGTCCGGGGCGATTCGACCGGGCCGACAACCGCAACAACAAACCCAAATTCAACACCCGATACGACCGGGATCGATCGAGTTCTTCCGACGGCGAAAATCGCCCCCTCCTCCCTGGGCAACCCGACCCCCGTCGGCCGAGACCTTTCGACGAAGGCGCCGGGGCCGAACCCCTTCCCGCGCCGGCGCCCCCGCCGTTCGAGGCCCCGCCCCTTTTTCGGGGGACCCCGGGCGCGGAGAAGCCCCGCCCGCCGTCGGGAGAGGAACCGCCCCCCCGACCGTTTTTCGGGCGCGGCGAAAAGATCAATCGAACCAGCCCCGTCGTTCACCGATTCCGGGACGCCCGGGACGGCAAGGACCCCAAATCCATTTTCGTGGAGGGCCACCGCTTGGTGGCCGACTTAATCCACATCCCCCTGGCGGTTCGGGAATTTCTCTTCACCGTGGCCGCCGCCGACCGTCCGGAAATCCGCCGGGTCATCGACGCCCTTCGGGGTCGCGGCGCCTCGGGGCACAACGTCACCCCGGACGTCATGGAATTCGTCTCGGACCTGGAAACCCCGCCGGGCCTGGTGGTTCGGGCCGACCGCCCGGTTTCCCCCGCCCTGCCTTTGGCGGACAACGCGCTTTGGGTGGTGCTGGACGGCCTGCAATCCCCGGCCAACGCCGGGGCCGTGGTGCGGGTGGCCGAGGCCGCCGGGGCCCAGGCCGTCATCGCCGCCGCGGGCACCGCGGACCTCTGGAGCCCCAAGGCCCTCCGCGGTTCCTCCGGGAGCGCTTTTCGCGTTCCCTTGGTTCATATCCCCGACCTGAAGGAAGTGTCGAACCGGCTTAAAGGGCGCGGCATCGCGGCCGTGGCGGCGGATCAAAAGGCGGACCTGGACTATTGGGATTATGATTGGACCCGCCCCACGGCGATCCTTCTGGGAGCCGAGGGCCGCGGGTTGGGCGATTTGTCGGATTTCGACGCGCAACGGGTTCGCGTGCCCATGGCGGGCAAGGTGGAATCGCTGAACGTCGCGGTGGCGGCGGGCCTTCTGCTCATGGAGGCGGCGCGCCAAAGGCGGTCCAAGAGTTGAAGGTGCAAACCGGGCTGGACCTCTTGTCCAAGCGCGGCCACCCGGCGTTGAAGGGCAAGCGGGTGGGCTTGATCGTCCACCAAGCCTCGGTGGACGGCCAACTGCGTCACGCCGTTGACTTATTAAGGAACCGCAAGGATTTCCGCGTGGCCGCCCTCTTCGCCCCGGAGCACGGTTTTTACGGCGACCTCCAGGACCAGGTGCCCGTGGACGGCGCCCGGGACCCGCGCACCGGCCTCCCCGTGTTCAGCCTCTACGGCCCCCGCCGCCAACCCACCGCCCCAATGCTGAAGGGCCTGGACGCCCTGGTCTTCGACCTTCAGGACATCGGCGTCCGATATTACACGTTCATCTGGACCATGGCCCTGGCCCTGGAAGCCGCGGCCAAGACCGGAATCACGTTCGTCGTCCTGGATCGTCCCAATCCCCTGGGCGGGGCGGTGGAAGGCAACCTTCCCGATCCGGCCTATGCCAGCTTCGTGGGCCTTTACCCCCTCCCGGTCCGCCACGGCAAAACCATCGGCGAACTGGCCGTTTATTTCAACAAGAAATACCAATGGGGCGCGGACCTTCACGTGGTCAAAATGAAGGGTTGGAAACGATCCATGCGGTTCGATGAAACCGGCCTGCCCTGGGTCATGCCCTCCCCCAACATGCCCACGCTGGACACGGCGACGGTCTACGCCGGCATGTGCCTGCTCGAGGCCACCAACCTCTCCGAAGGCCGGGGCACGACCCGGCCCTTCGAAATCGCCGGCGCCCCCTTCATCGACGGCCACCGCCTGGCCCGGGCCTTGGAAAAGAAAAATCTCCCCGGGGTCGCCTTCCGCCCCCTGGCCTTCCGCCCCACGTTTAATAAATGGGCCAACCAAACCTGCGGCGGCGTCCAACTTCACGTCACGAATTTCAAAACCTTCAAGTCCTTCCTGACCGGCCTGATCTTCCTACAAACAGTTCAGGAGCTTCACCCCCGGCGCTTCAAGTGGAATCCGCCGCCGTATGAATACGAGACGGTCAAAAGGCCCATCGATATCCTCTGCGGAACCGACCGGATTCGAAAATCCATCGACGCCGGCGACAATCTTTTTAATCTCTCCAAAACCTGGCCCCCCGCCCTTAAATCATTCCGATTTTAAATCGTTTTGTATCGCAAAAAAATCCTTAGGCATGTATTTCAACGTCGCCGGGGGTTGCCCGGCGGCAACCTACTTTTCTTTGGCCGCCCAAAG
>DAOQNO010000004.1:0-5165 GCA_035332125.1 Elusimicrobiota bacterium
GGTGAACCAAAATTTGGCGCCGCGGCCGGTGCCTTCGGATTCGGCGCCGATCTCGCCGCCGTGGGCGTGGATGATTTCCCGGGCGATGGTGAGGCCCAGCCCGAGGCCTTCTTTCTTCGAGGCGTGGGCTTCCACCTGGAAGAATTGGTCGAAGACCCGCGTTAAGGCCTCCTTGGGTATCCCCTCCCCCGTGTCCGCCACTTCGAGGCGAAGGGTTTCCCCGTCGCGGCGGCCCGAAACCGACACCTGACCGCCGGCCGGCGTGTGTTTGAAGGCGTTGCCGATCAGGTTGGTCAGCACCTGGTCGATCCGCCGCCGGTCCAGGGAGAGGGGGGGCAAATCCCCGGCTTCCAGGGACGTCGCCAGGACGATTTTCTTTTGCTCGGCCAGGGGTTTCATCCGCGAGGCCACCTGTTGCAGGAGTTCGTTGAACACGATGGGCGTTTTTTCAATTCTCAGCTTGCCCGCCTCAATGCTCACCACGTCCATCAAATCCGACACCAAATCCCCCATGTGGTCCGATTCGGCGATGATGATGTTCAGGAACTGGGTCGCCTGCTCCGGCGACAGCCCCCGCTGGAATTGAAGCAATTGGGCGTAGCCCCGAATGGAGGCGAGGGGGGTCCGCAGGTCGTGGGTCACGATGGAAAGAAATTTGGATTTGAGCTCGCTGGCCCGTTCCAGCCCGTCATTGGCCTTGGTGAGGGTCTGCACCAGGCGTTTGTTTTCGACGGAGAGGCGGTTTTTTTCCAGGGCGTTGGCCAGGGACCGCTTCAGATGGTTGGAATCGATGGGCTTGATGAGGTAGTCGTAGACGTCGGCCTGGATGGCTTTGACGGCCATGTCCAGGGAGGCGTGGGCCGTCATCAAGATGACGTTTAAATCCTCCTGGAGCCGCCGCAGTTCCTTGGCCAAGGCCAGCCCGGTCATGTCCCCCAGGTTGTAATCGAGCAGGGCCGCGTGGTACTCCTGCTGGCGGGCCGCGTGGATGGCGGCGGTCCCGCTCGCCACGCCGTCCACGGTGTACCCGTCGTCGGTCAAAAGGTCCACGATCAGGTCCAGGAGGTGGGGTTCGTCGTCCACCACCAGGATCCGTTCTTTGGGGTTGGGTCCGGCCATGTCCCATAGGGTAGATCGCCCGGCGTTTCTTGGCAAGGGCCCCAAGGGGGGACGGTCGATTTTGGGAAAGCCTTGACGGGGGAGGGATCGGGGTCTATAATTGATTGATTCCACGTTTTCGACGAGGAATTTCCGTCTGAATCGCATCGCGCGCGACTTTTTGAGGTGACCATGCCCGCCAAAATCCTGATTGCCGAAGACGATCCGAACATTTTGGGTCTGTTGTCCGTATTCCTCAGTGGGTTGGGTTACGAAGTGGCCTTGGCGCGGGACGGCCAGGAAGCCCTGGAAATGGCCGCCCAAGTCAAGCCGGATTTGTTGATCGCGGACGTCATGATGCCCCGCATGAACGGTTTTAAATTGGTGAACACGCTCACCAGCGAACGGCACGACATCCCCATGCCCAAGGTGATCATGCTCACCTCCCTGGCCGACCAGGAAAACGTCCAACGGGGCATGAGCGTCGGGGCGGACGTTTACATCCCCAAGCCGTTCAACCTGGAAGACGTGGCCGCCCGGGTGAAGGAACTTTTGGGCGCCGCCGGGGTCTAATCCCCCGGACGTTCAAAGTCGAACCAAAAGGATTCCCATGTCCCTTTTCCGTCGATTCAAGATTTTCTGGATGAACAACTGGGTCAACATCACGATCATCGTGTCGTTGATTCTGCTGTTGATTCTTTCGATTTGGGGGCTCTTCGCCCTCGAATCCTTCTACCGCACCCTCACCCTGGCCACGCTGCCCCTCAACTTGCTGATGGCGGTCATGAACGCGTTGGTGTTCGTCTACCTTTATACCCACGTTCTCCAGGGCGGATTTGGAAAAATGGGCCGGAAGATGCAGATCAACGCCGACGATTTCAAGGTCACCTTCAAGGACGTGATTGGTCTTGAAAACGCCAAAAAAGAAGCCATGGAGGTCGTGGCTCTCCTGAAAGACCGGGCCCGCGTGAAGGCCATCGGGGGAAGCATCATCAAAGGCCTCCTCATGGTCGGACCCCCGGGGACGGGAAAAACCCTTCTGGCCAAGGCCATCGCGACCGAGGCGGGGATCCCTTTTCTGTCCATTGCCGGCTCGGAGTTTGTGGAGGTCTTCGTCGGGGTGGGCGCCAGCCGTGTGCGAAAGTTGTTTAAAAAGGCCCGCCAATTGGCCTACGCCCACGGGGCCTGCATCGTGTTCTTGGACGAATTGGACGTCATCGGTCGCGGCCGGCATTTCAATTCCTTCGGCGGCGGCGAAGAAACCAACAGCACCCAAAATCAATTGTTGGTGGAAATGGACGGGCTGGGAGAAAAGCAGGAAAACGTGATCGTGATCGGCGCCACCAACGCGGCGGAAGGCGTCTTGGACAAAGCCCTCCTGCGCCCCGGCCGTTTCGACCGGAAAATTTTCGTCGATCTGCCGAACCTTCAGGAGCGGACGGAACTGTTCCGTTACTATCTTCGAAAGATTGTTCACGCCCCCGCCATCGACATCGGCCGTTTGGCCCGCCGCTGTGTTCAAAAGTCCCCCGCGGACATCATGAACATCTGCAAGGAGTCGGCCTTGATCGCCACCCGGGACAAACGCTCCCAAATCACTTACCGGGACATCTCCGAGGCCATCGAGCGCATCGACCTGGGCGTGGCCCATCCGCTGTCCATGAGCGAGCAGGAACGGCAAGCGACGGCCTATCACGAAGCCGGCCATTTGTTGGTTCTCTACAACATGCACCCGACCGACGACGTTTTTAAGGCCTCCATCATCCACCGCGGCGGCGCTCTGGGCGTCGTTTACCACACCCCCCGGGAGGAACTCCACTCCTCGACGAAAGACCAAATCCTGGCCGACATCAAGGTGTCCCTGGGGGGCTACATGGGCGAAAAGATTAAGTACGGCGTGACCTCCAACGGGGTGGCGGCGGATTTCGCCAACGCCATGGGAAAGGCCCACACGATGGTGTGGCGGCTGGGCATGGGGTCCAACGGTTTCCTGGGCGACTACGGCGTCATTCCCGAACACCAATTGTCCGACGACATCAAGTCGAAGTTGAATCAGGAAACCTACGCCATCCTCCATCAATGCGCCAAAGACGTGGAGGAATTCCTTCGCCGGGAATGGACGCTGGTCGACCGTTTTGCCCAGGAATTGGTCAGACGGAACGAATTGGAATACGATGACATTCACGCCATCTTCGCCGAATACGGCAAGGCCCGGGAGCAGGTGCCCATCCAAACGGTCACGCTCGATGCGCCTCCGGCCGCTCCTGGCGCTTAGCCTCCTCGCCGCTTGCGGGAAGGCGACGTTTCCCGCCGCGCGCCTTCCCGAGGCGGTCCGGGAACTCTGCCTCAAAGAGCAAAAAATCGACGTTCGCGCCCAATTGGTGGGGAAAACCCTTTACATCGCCTGCGATTTGGAAGGGCTGGTCACCGACGATCTGGATTTTCGACGGGACACCCTGGAAACCTTTGAAGGCCTGATGTTGTCGGGCACCCGGGCCAGCTTGTCCACCGACGCCACGGTGGATTTCCTGGTCGTCCAGGCCAAGGACCCCCGGCTCAAAGCCTCCATCACCATTCTCCGTTACATTCCCGACATCAAAGGCCTGATTTACATGCGCTATTCCCGGTCCGATTTTGAGGACCGCATGGTGTTGGAGTCCGACGCCGAATCCACGGAGGCTTCCACGGCGACCTGGCACGACGTGGATGTGGCCGAGTTTATGGCCCGTCTGGTGGCCTCGCGACTCCAGCGTCGGTTGAGCGGCAACCCCCTCGTGAGCGTCATGCTTCAAATTCGCTCCATTCGCGGCCGGGTGGAGGGCGGCGACTTGATATTAACTTTGGAGCGGGGCGACAAGGCGTCGACGGATTCCCCCGTCAACGCCGTCCTGGAAACCGCCGTCCAGGAAGTGGCCTCCGACGTTCTTCGAAAATACGACCCCCAGTCCGCCGAAGTCCAACGCGTGGGCCTGGAGGACGACCGCGGCACCGCCCTCTGGGACCGCGCCGCGACGGACCTTCTTTCGCCGTCCCCCAAGCCCCTCGTTTCCCGCTGATCGCCTCCCCCCGTCGATCGTTTGACAAGGCGCCTTCAAACGCCTAATATTGACTGACCGGTCAGTCAATTCCGCGGTTGCCGCCCGGTCGCGATCGCCCAGGAGCGTTCCCATTCCCCTCGTTCGACCCCCGACGTCCCTTCGCCGCCGCCCGCACGCTCGACGGCCGGCCGCCGAAACCCGCGACGCCATTCTGGCGGCCGCCGGGCGCGCCCTGGAAACCCGGGACTATCACGCCTTGACCATGGACGAAATCGCCCGACGGTCGGGCATCGCCAAGGGCAGCCTCTATCTCCATTTTAAAACGAAGGAAGACCTTTTTCGGGAACTGGCCGAATCGGTTCATCGCCAAATGGGCGAGGCTTTTTGCCAAGTCCTGGGGGCCACGGCCCCCGGACGTGACCGCGTTCGGGGATTGATTCGCGCCCAATTGGCTTTTTTTGAAACCCACCGGGGGCTGTTCCTCCAGGTCTTCCAGGGCAATTTGCCCTGTCTCTGGCGGGGGCCCCACCGGCCCATGGAGCTGGTGAAAGCCCTGATCAACGAAATGGCCAAGGCCATCGACGAAGGGGCCCGGCTGGGCCATTTCCGCCGGGGCCGCGCCGACGAGGCCGCCATCGGCCTTTTCGGCTTGATTCGCGGATTTGTCTTCGTTCACATCGCCGGAGACATGGCCGGCTCGCTTCTTTCCCGGACCGAAGCCGTGTGGGACCTTTTCAGTCGCGGGGTTTGCCCGTGAGGCGTTGGACCGTGGTATCGCTCTGGTTGGCCGCGGTGACCGTCTCCGCCCAGGAAACCCCGGCCGCCCTGTCCCTGGGGGATTGCTTCCGGCGCGCCGCCGCCAAAAGTGAAACCTTGGCCCTGGCGGAATCGGACATTCGCCAGGTGGAAAACCAATACGCCCTCGTCCGGGCCGGGGTATTGCCCCAGGCGGGCTTTCGCGCGTCGGAAACCTGGCAAGACGCCGGCGGTCGGTCCGACGCCTCGGGCGGCGGATCCCGGGTGCGGCGG
>DAOQNO010000004.1:5230-7969 GCA_035332125.1 Elusimicrobiota bacterium
ATGCGGGCTCAATCCGCCCTCGGGGATTCCCGCCGATGGGGCTTGGTCCGCGCCCGCCAGTTGCTTTACGGCGACGTGGCCGAGGTGTTTTACACGGTGCTGGCCTACGACGCGGACCGGTCGGCGCTCACGACCTTGGGGGAATTGACCGATCAGCGGATCGCCGATTTGACCCGCCGGGTCCGCATCGGCCGGTCCCGGGAGGGGGAGCTCTTGTCGGTTCGTTCCCAGCGAGCCACCCTGGAAGCCCGCCGACGGCGGGCCGAAGGGCTTCGCGCCTCGGCCTTGGAAGTTCTAAGCGTTTTGGTCGGCGAATCGGTGGGGGCCGTGGCGTTGGAGCCCGGGGAACCTCCCCCGGCCGACTCTCTCGCCCGTTGGATCGAAAAACTTCCAACCCGGCCCGATTTGGCGGCCGCGGAGCGGTCGGCGGAGGCGGCGGAATTTCTGGCGACGGCCCGCCGACGTGAAAAGTGGCCCAGCCTTGTTTTGGCGGGCAATTACTACACCCAACGGTCGGGGTCCAACGCCGCCGTCGATTGGGATTCGACGTTGTCCTTGGACCTGCCCCTCTTTCGGGGCGGGGCCTGGCGTTACGGCGTCCGCGTCGCCGCGGAAGAATCGGCGGCCGCCCGCTGGCGGTTGTCCCGGGAGCGCCGGGCGGCGGAGTCCGAACTTCGGGCCCGATACGCCGAGCTGCTTTCGGCCCGCTCGGAAACCGAAGCCCTTTTGTCGGCCGCGGAATTGGCCGAGGCCAACTACAACGCCCAGGTGCGGGACTACGGCCTGGGCCTCGTGACCAATTTGGACGTCCTGACCGCCATGGACACCTTCCAGGAAGCGAAACTTTCCTATGACCGTCGACGGTTGGACGTTCGGTTGGGGGCCCTCCGCCTGGCCGTGGCGGCCGGCGTTGTCCCGGAGGCCGCGCCATGACCCTGTCGGATTTGTCCATCAAGAACCCGGTTTTCGCCTGGATGTTGATGATCGGGATGATCGTCTTCGGCCTGTTCGGTTTCACCCGCATGGGCGTCAGCCAAATGCCCGACGTGGATTTCCCCGTTCTATCGGTGAGCGTCAACTGGGAAGGGGCCGCTCCCGAAGTGATGGAAACGGAAATCACCGACACGCTCGAAGACGCCCTTATTTCCATCGAGGGGTTGAAGGAAATATCCTCGAGCTCCCGCCAGGGGTCGACGTCCCTGACCTTGGAATTCAACCTCGACAAAGACATCGACGTGGCGCTCCAGGAAGTCCAGGCCAAGGTGGCCGAAGCCCAACGCAGCCTTCCCCGCGAGATGGACCCGCCCGTGATCCGCAAATCCAATCCCGAGGACCAGCCGATCATGTGGCTGGCGCTCATGGGCAACCGGGACCGGCGATTTCTCATGGAATACACCCGGGACCAGCTGAAGGACAAATTCACGACGGTCCCCGGGGTGGGCGAGGTCACGCTCGGCGGCTACGTGGAACCCAACCTGCGGGTGTGGGTCAACGCCGAAAAACTTCGGGCCTACGAATTAACGGTGGACGACGTCCTGCACGCCATCGGCGCCCAGCACGCCGAGGTGCCGGCGGGGCGCATCGAAACCGGCCGGCAGGAACTGAACGTGCGCGTCATGGGCGAAGCGACCACCGTGGCGGATTTTTCGAATTTGATCATTCCGGCCCGGGGGGGCGCGCCTCTTCACCGGACGGTTCGGCTAAAAGACGTGGCCGAGGTGGAGGACGGGTTGGCCGATCTTCGCCGAATCTCCCGCGCCATGGGCCAATCGGCCGTGGGCCTCGGCATCAAAAAGCAGCGGGGCGCCAACGCCGTGGCCGTGGCCCGGGCGGTCAAGGAGCGCATGGCGCAAGCCCGGAAAGACTTGCCCGAAGGTTTGACGCTCGCGTTGAATTTCGACACCACGCGGTTCATTGAGGAATCCACCCACGAACTTTTGCTGACTCTGGGCCTTTCGGCCCTGCTCACCTCCGCGGTCTGCTGGCTCTTTTTGGGGTCCTGGAGCTCGGCCATGAACGTGATTCTGGCCATTCCCACCTCCATCGTCGGCTCCTTTTTGATTTTGTATTTCATGGGTTTCACGCTGAACACCTTCACCCTCCTCGGACTTTCCCTCTGCATCGGCATCGTGGTCGACGACGCCATCATGGTGTTGGAGAACATCGTCCGCTATCGGGAGAAGGGGCTCTCGCGCATCAAAGCCGCCATCGTCGGGGCCCGGGAGATCACCTTCGCCGCCCTGGCCGCCACCGTCGCCATCTTGGCCATTTTCGTCCCCGTCGTTTTCATGAAGGGGATCATCGGGAAATTCTTTTTCCAATTCGGCGTCACGCTCTCGGTCGCCGTCGTTCTGTCCCTGCTGGAGGCCCTCACCCTGGCGCCCATGCGCTGTTCGCAGTTTTTGGAAGTCGGCCATTCCTCCCGGGTGGGGCGGGCGATGGACGCGCTCCTGGAACGATTGACCCGGTGGTACGCCCGGGGATTGGATTGGAGCCTCCGTTGGCGGTGGTGGGTGTGCGGAAGCGCCACCTTCGTCTTCGCCGCTTCGCTGTTCCTGGTCGGCGGGCTAAAAAAGGAGTTCGTGCCGTCCCAGGACCAAAGCCGATTCTTGGTGCGATTGCAGACGCCCTTGGGGTCCTCGATCGAATCCACGGACGCCGTATTTAAAAAGGCGGAAGACATCGTTTCCGCCCGTCCCGAACTGGAACGCTACTTCGGCGCCATCGGCGGTTTCGGGG
>DAOQNO010000004.1:7983-16262 GCA_035332125.1 Elusimicrobiota bacterium
AACACCGCCATGATGTTCATTTCCCTCAAAGACCCCGCCAAACGCCCCGTCACGCCCCCGTACAAGGGTCCCGTGACCCAGTCGGACGTGATGGAATACGTTCGGGGCCAGTTCAAGGCCATTCCCGGCGTCCAACGGGTGGCCGTCCAGGATTTGTCCCAGCAGGGATTCTCCGCCCAGCGCGGTTTCCCGGTGGAGTTCACCATTCGGGGCCCCGATTGGGATAAATTGGGCGAGTTGGCCGGGGTGTTCGAAAAACGGATGGAAGCGACAGGTTTGATGATCGACGCCGACACCGATTACCGGGTGGGCATGCCGGAAATACGCGTCGTTCCGGACCGGGACAAAAGTTCCCTTCGGGGGGTCACGGTCGAATCCATCGCCAACACCATCAACGCCATGATCGGCGGGGTGCGGGCCGGCAAGTACACCAAGGGCGGCAAACGGTACGACATCCGCTTGCGCCTGGTGGCCGACGAACGCCGGCGCCCCGACGACATTCGGAAAATTTATGTGCGGAACGACCGGGGCGAAGTAATCCCCTTGTCCCAGGTCGTGGCCATCAACGAGAAGCCGACGCTTCTGACCATCAATCGGCGGGACCGGGAACGGGCCGTGAGCCTCTTCGCCAACGTGGCTCCCGGGAAATCCCAGGGGGAGGCCATCAACGCGGTCAACGCCCTGGGGCGGGAGATTCTGCCCGAGGGGTATCGCCTCGTTCTTTCCGGAAGCGCCAAAACCTTTAAAGAGTCCTTCTCCAGCCTGGTCTTCGCTTTGGTCCTGGGTCTTTTCGTGGCCTACATGGTCCTGGGCGCCCAGTTCAACAGTTTTATTCACCCGGTGACCGTTTTATTGGCGTTGCCCTTCAGCGTGACCGGCGCTTTTCTGGCTCTTCGAATGACGGGCATTTCCTTGAATGTTTACAGCCTGATCGGCCTGCTCCTGCTCATGGGACTGGTGAAAAAGAACTCCATCCTCCTCGTGGATTTTACGAACGAACGCCGGGTGCGCGGTCTGGGCGTTCGCGAGGCCCTTCTGGACGCCTGCCCGGTGCGCCTTCGCCCCATCCTTATGACCTCCGTGTCCACCATCGTGGGAGCCATCCCGGCGGCTTTGGCCTTCGGGCCCGGGGCCGAAACGACTCGCCCCATGGCGGTGGTCGTCATCGGCGGCATGCTGGTGTCGACCGTCCTGACCCTTTTTGTGGTCCCCAGCGCCTACAGTCTTCTGGCCAATCTTCAGAGCCATGCCCACGACCGGGATTTAAAGGAAGCGCTCAAGGAATTGGGAGAACTCAAGGAAGCGGTGGAGTAATGTCGATGAACCCTACGCGATGGATTCTCTCGGTTTTCGTTTTGGCGGGGACGCTTCCGGTCCGTGCCCAGGAGACCGTCGTCACCTTGTCCCAATGCCAGGCCTGGGCCCTTCAAAACAGCGAATCGCGGCGGATTTCCCGCGAGTCGATTTCACAATCCGAATCCCGGGCTCGGGCCGCTCTGGGCGGAATTCTCCCCACGGTTCAATGGACCTGGGATCGAACCTGGCAGGATACGAGTGGTCTTCCCGTGTTCAACGATCCCTCCGGCTTCAGCAATAGTTTCGCCTTAAAACGGCAGGACGTGTCGAAGTTCACCGTCGACCAGGCTCTCTTCGGGGGGTTTCGGGAATTTACCGCCCGCGCCGGTTTCTTGAAAGAACGGGACCGGGACGCCTTGAGATTGGACCATCAGTCGCTGGAGATCTTTAAGTCGGTGATGGCGTCGTTCTACGACGTGCGGGCGACCGAAACCCTGCGGGACAACGTGGCCGAGGCCCTGGCCCTCGCCGACCGGCGGACCGCCGAGCTCAAGAGCCGCTACCGGTTGGGAAAGGCCCGGGAAAGCGAGATGTTCAGCGCCGAAGCCCAGGCCGCGTCGTTGCGGGCCCAATGGATTCACCTGGGAGGCCAGACGCGGTGGTCCCGGGAAAATCTTTCCTACGTGACCGGACGCGACATCGCCTCGGCCCCGCTGGCCGACGACGAAACGTTGTCGGACCGGCCCGCCCCCCTGGAAACGTTCACGGGTCAATTGGACCGCCGGCCGGATGTCCAAGCCCAGCAAAAGGACGTGGAAGGACGGCGGTTGCGCGTTCGCTACGAAAAGGCCCGCCACTGGCCCACCCTCAACTTTAACGGCAACTACTACACCGATCGCCCGGCCTTTTACGACGCCATCGATTGGGACGCCAAGTTGACGTTGGCGGCGCCGATTTACCAGGGGGGCACGGTCGCCGCCCGGACCGCCGAAGCCGTGTCCGAGCTTCGCCAGTCCGAGGACGAACTGGCGCGGTTGCGCCGCTGGGCCCAAACGGACGTGGCCCAACGCCACGCCCTGTGGAGCGCGGCCCTGGACGAAGTGGACGCCCACCGCCAGGCCTTCGAGGCGGCGGACAAAAGCTTCCGCCGCCACGAGGAGGAATACCGCCTGGGGCTGGTCACCAACCTCGATGTCCTTCAGGCGCTCAACGATCGCTTGGCCATGAAAAAAGCCTGGGACGACGCCCGCTTGAACGCCCGCCGGGCCTACTGGGACCTGCGCGCCGCCGTGGGGAGCCTGCCATGAGACTGTCCGACACCGCGATTAAAAACCCCGTCTTCGCCTGGATGTTGATGGCGGGGCTGATCCTCTTCGGTTGGATTGGATTTACGGGGATCGGTAAAAGCCAATTGCCGGACGTGGATTTTCCCGTCATTATGGTGTCCACCCGGTGGGAGGGCGCCTCCCCGGAAGTCATCGAAACCGACGTCGTCGATCTGATCGAAGACGCGCTCACCTCCGTCAAAGGCCTCAAAAAAATCACCTCCACCAGCCGCCAGGGTCAGACCATGGTGATCCTGGAATTCGACCTCAAGACCGACGTGGACGTGGCCCTCCAGGAAACCCAAAGCAAGCTCTCCCAAATCCAGGCGACCTTGCCCAAGGACATGGAGCCGCCGACGATCGCGAAATTCAACCCCGAAGACCAGCCCTTCATGTGGCTGTCGTTGTCCGGCGACCGTCCCCTGCGGGAAATGAACGCCTACGTTAAGGACGAACTCAAAAATCAATTTACCACCATCCCCGGCGTCGGGGACGTGATGTTGGGCGGTTACGTGGAACCGTCCCTGCGCGTTTGGCTGGACCCCGTCCGCCTGAAAGCCGTGGAACTCACCGTCGACGACGTGGTGGCGGCCATCCAATCGGAACACGCCGAACGCCCGGCCGGCTATCTGACGTCGGACAAGCAGGAATGGAACCTCCGGGTCATGGGCGAGGCCACCGGGGTGGAAGATTTTGGAAACCTCGTGATTCCCGCCCGAAGCGGCGCGCCGCTCACCCGAATTTTCCGTTTGAAGGACGTCGCGACCATCGAGGACGGATTGGCCGATCCCCGGGCCATTTCCCGGGTGGACGGTCACCCGGCCATCGGGTTGGGTATCCGCAAACAACGAAACGCCAACACCGTGGAAGTCGGGAATCGGGTCAAGAAGAAAGTGGCGGAGCTTCAATCCTCCCTGCCGCCCGGCATGAAGCTGGAGGTGAATTTCGACGGCACGTTTTTTGTCGAGCAATCCACCCACGAGCTGAACTTCAATTTGATCCTGGCGGCCGTCCTCACGTCCCTGATTTGCTGGATGTTCCTGGGGTCCTGGAGTTCGGCCATCAATATCATCCTGGCGATCCCCACGTCGATCCTGGGGACCTTCATCGTCCTGTACTTGCTCGGCTTCACCCAAAACACCTTCACCCTGCTGGCCCTGACGCTGGTGATCGGCATCGTCGTGGACGACGCGATCATGGTGCTGGAAAACATCGTGCGTCATCGGGAGATGGGGGAACCCAAGGTCAAGGCCGCCATTCTGGGGGCCCGGGAAATCTATTTCGCCGCCATGGCGGCCTCGGTCGCGATTTTGGGCATCTTTGTGCCCGTGGTTTTCGTGAAGGGCGTTATCGGAAAATACTTCTTTCAATTCGGCATCACGATTTCCGCCGCCGTGATGTTCTCCCTTCTGGAAGCCCTGACGTTGGCCCCCATGCGGACGTCGCAATTTTTGGAGGTGGGTCACACCAACGCGGTCGGCCGCTGGGTGGACCGCGCCATGGCGCGCTCCACCGCCGCCTACCGCCGCGCCCTGGAATTCTGCCTCCGCCACCGCTGGAAAGTCGTGGGGGCTTCGCTGGCCCTCTTTATCGGCTCCCTGTCCCTGGGGGGCATCGTGAAGAAGGAATTGATGCCGCCCCAGGACCAGAACATGCTTTTCCTCCGCGTCGAAACCCCCGTGGGGTCGTCGTTGGCCTTCACGGACCGCACGCTCAAGCAGGTCGAGGATTTCGCCATGAAACGCGGTGAAATGGCCCGCTATTACGCGGCCGTCGGCGGATTCGAAGGCGGCGAAATCAACACCGCCTTCATGTTCATCACTCTGAAAGATCCCAAAGACCGCCCCGTGCCCCCGGGCCGCCGGAAACCTTTCTCCCAACAGGAACTGATGACCGAATTCCGCAACGCGGTCAAACCGATGCCGGGCGTCGAATCCGTCATTCTTCAGGATTTCTCCGTGGGCGGCATGGGGGCCGATTCGGGGTTCCCCATCGAGTTCACCCTGCGCGGCCGGGACTGGGACGAACTGGGTCGGGTGAGCGACGAGGTCAAAAAGAAAATGGAAGACTCGGGCCTCATGGTCGACGTGGACACCAATTTTGATTTGGGCATGCCGGAAGTTCAGATCTTCCCCAACCGGGAAGCGGCCGCCCTTCGGGGCGTCAGTGTTTCCGCCATCGGCAACGCCATCAACGCGACGCTGGGCGGCATGAAAGTCGGAAAATTCTCCCGGGGCGGCCGGCGTTACGACGTTCGGGTCCGCTTCAGCGAGGGGGACCGAACCCGGCCCTCCGACGTGGACAAAATTTGGGTCCGCAACAACCGGGGCCAGGTAATACCCCTGCGGGAGGTCGTCACCGTGCGGGAGAAAAAGACCCTCCTGAGCATCACCCGTCAGGACCGGTCCCGAGCCGTGACGGTCACGGCCAACGTGGCCCCGGGGAAATCCCAGGGGGACGCGCTGAACAAAGTCCAAGAGATCGGAAGATCCTTGCCGAACGGCGTTAAGCTTGTTTTCTCCGGCGCCGCGGAAACCTTCAAGGAAGCGTTTCAGGGCCTCGCCCTGGCGATCCTCTTGGGTGTCGTCGTGGCTTACATGATCCTCGGCACCCAATTCAACAGTTTCATCCATCCGGTGCTCGTGTTGATCGCCCTGCCGTTCAGCGTCACCGGCGCCTTGCTGGCCCTGGTGCTCGGACACCAATCCCTCAACATGTTCAGTTTTATCGGTCTGATCCTCCTGATGGGCATCGTGAAGAAGAACTCCATCATGTTGGTCGATTTCACAAACGAGCGTCGGAAATCCATGCCGCTTCGGGAAGCGCTCCTGGACGCCTGCCCGGTGCGTCTGCGGCCGATCGTCATGACGTCGGTGTCGACCATCGCCGCGGCCATTCCGCCGGCCCTGGGTTTGGGCGCCGGGGCGGAAACGCGGATCCCCATGGCTCTCGTCATCATCGGCGGCGTCACCGTGTCGACCTTCTTGACGTTGTTCGTCGTCCCCTGCGCCTACAGCCTCATGGCGCGCCTGGAAAGCCATCGGCACGACCGGGACTTGAAGGACGCTCTTCGAGAGTTGGGCGAGTTGAAAACCGAGGCCCCGCAGTGAATCCCCTGGGCGTGGCGGTGTTGGCCGCGTTGGTCTTGGTGCAAGTCATCGAGTGGACGGGCGACGCCCTGAATTTGCGCGCCTTGTCTCCCCGGCCGCCGGACATGTTCAAGGACCTCTACGACGCCGACCGCTACGCCCGCAGCCAGGAATACACCCGGGCCCGGATTCGCTTCGGGTTTGTGGTTCAATTCCTGGAATTGGCGGGGTTGGTGGGGTTCTGGTTTTTGGGCGGGTTCGGGGTTCTGGAGCGTTGGTTATCGCCCGTCACGCCCGCCCTGGCGCGGGGATTGCTCTACGTGGGGATTCTGGCGGCGGCCAAAGACTTGTTGTCGATCCCCTTCGACCTCTATTCCGCCTTCGTCATTGAAGAGAGATTCGGTTTCAACCGGACGACGCTAAAGACCTTTGTCACGGACCGGCTCAAAGGGTACGGTCTCGCCGTGGTGCTGGGGGGGCCGGTGCTGGCCCTGGTGCTTTGGCTCTTCGGGCGATTGGGGTCCGCGGCCTGGATTTGGGGGTGGGGCGCCGTCACGGCCTTTTCCCTGCTCGTTCAGTTCATCGCCCCCACCTGGATTCTGCCGCTGTTCAACAAATTCACGCCCTTGCCGGAGGGGGAACTCCGCGACGCCATTTTTGCGCTGGCCCGCCGTCTGCAATTTCCGCTGACCAACGTGTTCGTCATGGACGGTTCCCGCCGATCGGCCAAAGGCAACGCTTTTTTCACCGGCTTCGGCCGGAACAAACGCATCGCGTTGTTCGACACTCTCGTTGAAAAGAACACCGTTCCCGAGTTGGTCGCCGTCCTGGCCCACGAAATTGGGCATTACAAGAAAGGCCACGTTTGGAAAGGTTTTGCTTTGGGAGTGGCCCAGACGGGGGTGATGTTCTTTTTGCTGTCCTTGGCTCTGGGATGGGGGGCGTTGTTTCAGGCGTTCGGGTTGTCCGCGCCCAGCGCGCACGCGGGGTTGGTGGTCTTCGGAATTCTATTTTCTCCGGCGTCGTTCCTGCTCGGGTTGCCCCTCAAGGCTTATTCGCGTCGGAACGAATTCGAGGCCGACCGATACGCCAAGGAGAATCTGGGGTCCGGGGGGGATTTGCAGACCGGTCTTCAGAAACTTTCGGCTTCCAGCCTGTCCAACCTCACGCCCCACCCCTTCTACGTCTTCCTGCATTACACCCACCCGCCGTTAACGGAGCGGGTGGGGGCCCTTCGGTCCTAATCCGCCTTCGCCCATTCCGCTCCCCGGACCCGCCCTCAGCGGGTCGGGGCCGCGTCCGCCCGGGTGTAGACGCCCTCTTCCGTGAAGAGATCGGGGTTCGAACGATTTTTCTTCATCGCCCGCCGAACCGCCCGCGCGGAGGGAAGCGAGGTCGGGATCACCCGCGTGTTGACGCCGTTCAGGTGCAATTCCTTCCCATCGGGGGTCAGCCGCCAGCGCAGATACACGTAACGCCGGTCGGCCGATTCGAGTTCCTGAACGCTCAGGATTCGGAGATCCCCGAGATCCGTGTGGATCATTCGGTAGAGTTGGCCGTTGTCGTTGACCACGTACGACCGTTCGTCAAAAGCCCGAATCTCGACGCGCTCCTGGCCTTCCTCGGCCGTCCAGGCTCCCAACAGCTCCTTGTGGACGCGGTCCGTGGGTCGGTCCGTCAGGGGGAAATCGTAGTTGCACCCGGTGAAGGCCAGGGCCAGGAGGCCGGCCAAAACGCGGGCGATGCATCGGCGGGGGGGTCCCGTTCCTTTGTGTTTTCATGGATGTTCCTTTTTTCGTCGTTGATGAACCGCCGGTATCAAGGGAGGTTCGACGGCATTCGGGCCATGAACCACCAATGGCCGAACCCCAGCGCCAAACCCGTCGCCAGGATCGCCCACCAGCGCGGCGTCAGGAGGCGAAGCCCTTCGCGCCCTTCGAGGGATTCGCCCCGGGCCAAGCGTTCCTCCCGGTAGCCCGGGAATAGGAGAAGCCCCAGCCCCAGCCAGGCGAAACAGGGAAAAAGAACGGCCGCCTTGGGGTGGTAATAGCCGTCGATGAGGGCTGTTTTCCATTCCCAGGCGGTCATGGCCGCGCCGAGCAAAAAAAGACCCAGGCCGCCCAGCCGTTGGCGTCCACGGGACATCGGGGCCGTCATCCGAAAAGGGGTCGTTTCAGCGAATGGGTCGCCGCGCCGGTTCTCCGGGGGCGGTCAGCGGGGGAAAATCTCGTGGTCGTAAACCTCGATTGAAAGACCTTCTTTGTACCGTTGGGTCGAGTCGCTGTCGTAATGGTTGTAGGAAATGACCACCCAAGTCGGTTTGGTGAGATTGATTTCCTTCTCGAAACGCAGGTTCATGCCCCGGGACACGACGAGCAGCCGATGGGTTCCCCGCGGGAACGAATAGGGCATGAACCGCGGGTCGGAGGTGTCGCCGGACGCCCGAACGTCCCGGCGGAACAGCGGGTGTCCGTCCATGGAGACGGCCAGGTCGATCACCAGTTCCGTGGCTTCTTTGGCGAAATAACGCACCTCCGCCTGGAGGTGGCAGGGCACGGGGGGATCTTCC
>DAOQNO010000005.1:0-15872 GCA_035332125.1 Elusimicrobiota bacterium
TGGAGGTCGTTACCGCACCGCCGTTCCGATCCGATTGCAGAGCGAGCGTGTTTCCGGTGGGGTCCATCCGGAAAGAGGCTTGGTATTGACGATCGTAAAGGTTATTCCCTTGCCCGGTTTGAGCCAGCAGCGAGCCGTCGGCCAGTTTTTCGATGCGGGTCGAAACTTGAGTGCCGTCCACCAAGCGCGTGGAGGCCTCCGCCGCAACACCGTAGGAAGAAAGCAAGCCCATCCAATCTTCGAGCCCCGTGCCGGGAACGACGTCCATCACGGGCCCGCCGAAGGTTGAAGCCAACGCGCGCATCAACGGCGATCCGCCGGTGTGCACATTGCCGTCTTCGTCGACCGAAGAGGCCAGTTGCCAAGCCGGCAATTTCCCATCGGGACCGACGTTGAAGTATTCGCGAACCGTTCGGTCGCCGCGAACCCATTCGATCACCGTGTTGGAATGGCCCGTCGCTTCGTTTCGGACCGCGGTTCCGCCGTAGAGCCCGTTCTCGATGTCGTAGGTGAACGGGGCCGATTGGCGGAATTCCTGTTGGGACCGTATCCGAAGGGTGGACCCGTCGGCCAAACGAATCACCGCGTGGGTTTCCAATTCGTCCGAAGCGATGGGTTCGACGTTTCGGGAAGAAGACGGGAGCGGGATCATGACGGACAGCAGCGAGCCCGCCGGCGTGCGGAAATTCGACTGGGCGAAAACGGACCGGCCGTTGGAGAAAGACGTGGTTTTAAGCTCCCCGTCCGCGCCAAAGGGCGATTTAACCGAAGAGAGCAATCCCATGCCCCGGGAGAACCCGGAGCGGCCGAGCAAAAGACTCCAATCGCTTTCGGTAAAGTTCAATCGTTGGCTGGATTCCTCCCCGGACAATACGAGTCCGGTCACGGCGACGTCCCGCCACGATTGGGAAACCGCGTGCCGGTTGCCCTCGAGCCCCAACCGATTGTTTTCCGGCAGCGCCTGACCCAGGCGTTCGAGGCTTCGCGTCAGGGGGTTGTAACGCCAACCCGGGGTGATGTTCGGCGTTCCGGCTTGAAGCGTTCGATAGGCAAACGGATTGCCCGATTCCCAACCGATGGAATCCAGGAGGTTGGACAAACCGATTTGGTTCGATTCGCCTTCCGTTTGAGCCGGACGCGTTACGGCGGGGAAAAGTCGGAGAGGGGTCCCCAGCGTGTTGCCGTCGGCGTCGGACCGCCAGAGATTGATGGTTTCTTGGCGTCCGCCTTCCCCGTCTAAAAAGGTGTCCATCAGTCGATAGGTGATCGTGCCGTCTTCTTCGCGTCGGGCGAAAATTTGCCGGGTCCCGCCGTTGGGCAATTCTTGATTGGCGATTTTTTGGGCCCCCGCTTCATCCGAGGGGGTCGGGAGGTCGCCGCCCACGGCGTTTTCAATGGGCGTGCGGGCGCGTTGACCGGCCGCGGCCGAACCATGGGGGGCGACGGTCGCGGTGCCCGCCGTGCCGGCCGAGGCCGTGACGGGAGCCGCCGGGGGCGGATTGATGGCGTTTTCCAAAAGGGTGTCGGAACCGGGCTGGCTGGCCACCAGGGCGGTGCTGTCGAAAACGGTGTTCCCGTCCGCCGCCACCAACCGGCCCACGGCGTCGTAGACGTTGACCACGGTGGAAATCGAGTGGTTGTAGTGGTCCTTGTCGTTTTCGATGGGTTGGCCGGTGTTCGGGTCGACCGAAAGCGTGTCGGTCACGGTCCGATAGACCTTGGCCTGGCCGTTGATCACCCGAAATTCCTGCGTGATGGTCGACTGGTTCTGGCCCGTGACAATCAGTTCATCCACTTCCCCGTCGGGCGGAACATCGGTGTCCGTCCACCCCACGTCGATGTTCTGGGAATGCCCACGGCCCACCGCGCCGGTGACGAGGCCGTTTTGGTTGTAGGAATAAGTCGTCGTCATGTCGCCGATGTTTTGGCTGCCGTTGATGTTCATCGTTTCGTTCGTGCTGACGGTTTCCCACACTTTGGCGTTGCCTTTGATGATTAAGAACGTTTGCTGGAAGGTGCCAATGGTTTCGCCGACCTTCAAGACTTCGTCGTTGACGCCGTCCGGCGGAACGGTGGTGTCCGACCATCCCCGAACCAAGGTGTAGGTTTCGCCTTGGGAGGACGCGCCGGTCATTCGTCCGGCGGAATCGTAGGTGTATTCGGTGACAATCGACTGCTCGGTTTCGTTGTCGCCCGTGGTGGTTTGTCGCGTGGTGGTCGTGGAGCGGATCAGGCGCACGTCCCGGTCGAAAACGGCGTAATCCTGAACGATCGAACCCGTGGACGAACCGGTGTCGACGACCCGGCCCGCGTCGGCGATGCCGTTGCCGTTCGCGTCCACCCACTCGATTTCCGCGTCTTGAACGACGCCGTCGGCGGCGTCGTTGTCGATTTCACCCGTGTCGACTTTGCCGTTCTTGTTGGCGTCCACCCAGCCGTCGTGCCAGAGATGTTCCGGGTCGGACCAGCCGCGGTCCTGCCCTTCCGACCAGCCCCGCCCGGCGGCTCCCGTCACGTGGCCCAGAGCGTCGTAGGTGTAAATGAGGTCCGTGACGGAGCGGTTTTCCGATCCTTCGGCCGTCTTGGCCGTGCTGTCCGTGTGGCTGATGATGGTCTTCATTTCACCGTTGATCACCACGGAGAGCTGTTGCAAGCGACCTTCGTTGAGGTTGCCAAATCCGTCGTTGCCGACGGTTTGGCCCGAAGACACCGACCCCAACAAGCGGCCTTTCGCGTTGTATTGATAAACGGATTGAGTCACGGAATGCGTCAGACCGTTGGCGTTTTCAATGTTCTTAATGTCCTGCTCTGAAATTTGATTCAGGAGGCGGATCTGTCCGTTAACGGCCCCGAAGGTTTGGTGGGAGGCCCCGGTCACGGGCGGCAGCCACACGAGGGTGTCTTTTTCCCCGTCCTGGTTTTCGTCCGTCCAGACCTGGGGCGGTTGCGTGGTGAAGGTGGAGTGAGACTCGGCGCCCAGCAACAGGTCCGTGGCGGCGTCGTAATGGAAGGTCAGCACCCCGGTGGATTCGGTCCAGCCGCCGTCGGTGTTGTCGATCCGGGAAGACGTGGTTTGCGTGTGGACGAACCCGCGCATGGTGTAGGTCACGTCAACGTTGTTGACTTGTTTTTCAATCCGGTTTTCCGGATCGGCGCTTTCGTCCCGGTAATGGGCCAATTGACCGTTTTCGTTGTAACGCATGTTCGTGCGCGAGGTGCTCGTGGTCTTGTCGAACTGGACGTCGACGGTTTCAACCGTCAGGCGGCCGCTTTCCAGGAGATCCCAGAAGGTCGCGCCGGTGGTCGAAGCGCCTTCCTTGTCGTCCTCGCTTTTCAACAGGGTCGCGAGATCCTGGGCGTCCAATTCAACGCCATCCAAGTGGTAAATCATTTGTTGGGAAGGCCCGAATTGATGGTTGGACATTTGGGAAGCCACCAGCCGACCTTGGGCGTCGTATTCCAATTCCGAAAGGACGTTGACGGACGTGGTCCCATCCGTGTTGTAAACGGTTTCCTTTGAAGAGAGGACCCGGTTCAGCTTGTTGTATTTCAAATCGCTCGTGACCGAAATCACCGTTTCGTTCACCGCCACTTTTCGACGTTCAAATTTGAGCGCGCCGGAAGTGACCAAGTCGGCCACGGTTTTGCCGGGGTGGGCTTCGAGGAAGGCCGCCAATTGGACCGGCGTCAAGTCGTTTCCCCCCACGGTGTAGAAGGTTTGAAGTTCCTCGCCCTGTTTGTTCGTAACACTCTTGGAGGAGGTAATGCGGCCCTCTCGGTCGTAGGTGATGTCCATAACCGTGGTGACCACATTGAGCCCGTTTTGGGTCGTGTGGTCCACGTAGCCGATGATTTGGCCGAAAGAGTTGTAGGCCATCCCATCGCGTTGGAGCGTCTGGAAGAGGTCCAGATCGAGACCGATCTTGTGAAGATCCGAGATCGTTTTCACCTGCTGACCCAGCGCGTTGTAATTAATGTCGTGCACGTGGGTGAGGGATTGGACGGCCCCTTCCTTGTTGGTCGATGTCCCTTCCCAATATTCCGCCGCCAGCCCAACGTTGTTGTAGGCCGTGCGGGCGCGCACGGCGTGGGAAGCTTCGTCGACGAGATTGGAAGCCCCCGGCAAGGTGGAGGCGGGGGTGGAGGACACCCCGCGGGTTTGGGAGACGCTCGCGTAACCTTTTTGTTGGCCTTCGGTGGTGTAAGCGATTCCCGACATTCGCGTGGTGGACACCAGCTGGTCGGTGGTTTTGACGGCCCCGGACCGAAGGTCCGATTTTTCCGAGGTGGACAAGGATTTCCAGGCGCGGGATTGACCCGCCAGATTAAGGGTTTCCCCTTGGAACCGGACTTCGTCGTAACCCGTGGACCGATCAAACCGATCGTACGCGAAGGCGTCCATCACGACGGTTTGAAGCACGTCCAGGAGGTGGCCTTGATTGTCCCGGCCGGTTTGGGAAACGGTCTGATAAACACCGGTTTGACGCTTTAAAGCGTCGTAACTGATTTCGGCCTGCGTCACGCTCACCAGGTCCGGGGTGGCGGCGCTGCGGGCCGTGTCCCGGTAGGAGGCGATGAGGGAGCGGAGGTCGTAGACAATGTTGTCCCGGGTCAAATGCGTGTCGGCCGTTCCGGCGCGGGTGTTGTCTTCGGTGTAGCCCGTGATGCGGTCGTAACGGTCAAAACCCAGGGCCCGCCAATTTTGCGAATACGCCACGCCGTTGTCCGTCCCGGAGCGAAGGTAGGACGCGAGCGCGCCGTAATTGCTGTACGTCATGCGGGATTGATCGTAGGTGTTGGTGGTGTTCAAATCCCACACCACGGTCGCGTTCTCAAGCCGGAAAACTTCGCCGTTCAGGGTGGTCTGGCCGCTGGCCAGCAGGCGAACGCGATCGGCGGAGGACAGCTCGTTCCATCGAACGGTTTCCCCCTCGGAACCGGGGGCCATCAAATTCAATTCGTCGATCCCTTTCTTTTCCTTTTCGGCCCCGACCACGAAGGTGAGGTTCGTCAGCCAGAGGAGGCGCTCTTCGGGTTTGAGAGCCAGATCCTCCCAATTGGAAGGGAGCGTCAGGGTTTCCACGCTGAACCCCTGTTGACCGTCGGATTGGTGAAAAGACGTCAAATCGCCCAACGTGTTGTAGAGCCCTTCCGAAAAGTCGTTGGACACGCTGAGATTGAAGGTTCCGTCCGGGTTGGTGGTGATGGCCAATTGATGGTATTGAATCGACTGGCCCAGGGCGTTGTAGCGCCCTCCCGTCATGTCCGTCGATTTGTTCGATTCCCGGACCAGGACGCCGTTTTCATCGAAAATGGAGGTGTAGGCCTCTTCGTGCCGTTGAGTCACGTGACCCGTGCTGTCGAAGAGAATCGGTTTTTGGTTGGACAGCGTCTCGGTACGCCCCCCCGCCGCGTCGGTGGCCACCGTGTTTTCAACGACTTCGGCCATGAGCCCCGCGTCGTTGTAGCCGGTGCCTCGGCGTTCGGTCACGGTCACGGTGTTCAGGGGATCGGTGACGGTTTGGCGAAAGGTGGCGTTACGGCCGGCGGCGTCGTACGTGATGTCCTCTTGGACCTTGTGGGTCACGTTCCCGCGATCGTCCGTCGTGGTCTCATCGAAGGCGGCCAACAAGCCGCGGTCGTCGTTTTCCCCGGCCCAGGAGGTCACGCTGACGTGGCCCAATTTGTCGGTGGAACGTTGGACATACCCGATGGTTCGGTTTTGATCGTCAAACTGAATCCCGTCCCGGGCGGTCACGGTGCGAACGTCCAACGCCCCGTCGTCGTCATACTGGCGGGCCCGTTCAACAAAGGACGAGAGGCGGCCAAAGGCGTCAAAGGTGCCGGTCCATTCCGTGGCCTGCTTGAGGGCGGGATTGTCGGTGGCCGAAGCGTCCTGATGGTACCCAATCAAATTGCCGAAGGCGTCGTAGGTCAGGTTTGATTTTTTCTGGGTGGAGGTCACGTCAAAGGGCGCGGTGCTGCCGGCCGCAAACCGCCGGCGGACTTCCAAAATGCCGGTGGCCAACCCCGCGCCGTTGAACCCGTCCGCGGACCAATTCAAAACCTCGGTGATTTTGTCCGCGTCGTTGAGGATGGCGTCGGTATAGGATTGAGCCTGACCGGGAAGGCTGTAGCGGATGTTCGAGCGGGTTGTTTCGACGCGGTGGGAACCCGCGGGGTTGGTTTCGACGCGGGCTTCCTCGGAAGCGACCACCTGATTGTTGGCGTTCAGGTCCGTGGCTTTCCAATCGGTGACAACCGTGACGCTGGATTTGTCGCTGGATTTCTTGGTTTCCCGGGAGGCGACCAGGCGGCCTTTGGCGTCGTAATAAAGGCCGGTCTTGGTCGAAAGCGTGGAAAGGCTGAATCCGGACACCGGCGCGCCGGTCAAAACGTCGGTGCCGGCGTCGGCCGATTGCAAGGTTTCGATGGACTCCGACGACACCCGGCCGAATCCGTTGTAGGATTTTACCGCGTAGAGGCGATCGGTCGTCACGCCCTGGGCGTTGACGCCAACGGTGTGCTCGGTGGCGAGTCGGTTGGCGTTGTCGTACGAAAGGCGGCGGTCGGTTTCAACGGCGGAGATCAAATCGCCCGTCTGGGTTTTCGTTTCGTGGTTGGCGATCATTTGCCCAAACCCGTTGTATTCGATCGATTGGACCCGTGTCGTTTCGGTGACGCCCGGGGTCAGATTGTCGCGAAGGGTGTCGGTGTAATCGGTGGCCTGGGCCAGGGCGTTGTAGACGACCCCGCGGTGTTCGGTGGATCGGACGTGGTCCAAGGACGTCGAAAGTTCCCGGGTGGCGTCGGTGTAATCGGTGGCGAGGCCCCGTCCGTTGTAGGCGATGCCCGTCCGGGAGGTCAGGGTGACCATTTCGTCGGCCACCAGGGCGCCGGACTGCAGGCCGGCCCGTTGGGCGTTGGTCAAAGCGTTCCAGGCGGTTTCCGTGCCGTTTAAGGCGATGGTGTCGCCGTCGAAGCTCAATTCCTTGGACGCCGTGAGTTGGCCGACGTCGTTAAAGGTCCGTCCCGATTGGACGACGGTGGTCCATTTGTCCAGGGCCATGGTCTGGGAAACGCCGTTGATGTCCGGCGTCGTGGTTTGGCCCTGTTCGTGCCGAAGGGACACGGAGGCGATTTCCCGGCCCACCAGGTCGAAATCCGTCGATTGCCGGTCGGTGGTCGTGGTCGCGTCCGGTTGGGAGGAATCCCATTGGGTTTCCCGGAAGGTGCGCGTCAACCCCTGGTCGTCCACCACCACGGCCGAGCGACGGGTCGTTTTGGTCACGTCGTACCCGCCGGCGGCGGTGCGGCCCGAGGTTTGGACGGTTTCAACGGAGTCGGTCACGTTGCCGCGATCGTCATACAGCGCCGCGGACCAATCCGTGCGATTGGTCAGTTCGGGCGCGTCGGATCGGGTGGAGGACTCCGTGTAGTGGCGGACGTGGCCCAAATCGTCGTAGGAAACGTCGTCCCGGGAGGTGACGGTCACCAGGCCCCGCAGGCCCCCGGACAGCTGTTCGGTGCGCGTTTCGGTAAACCCGGCGGAGCGGCCCAGCGAATCGTAGCGGCCGTCCCAGGTCAAAGCGGTCGTCACTTCGGGGGATTCCAGGCGGGATTCGTCCCCTCGGTAGGAAAGAAGTTGACCCATGGGGTGGAAAACCAGGTGGTCCCGGTGCAACAGGCTTCCCCCGGCCGGGCGGCCTTGGCCGTCCGTTAAGGTGGATTTTTCCGTATAGCCCGTTAAGGCGCCCAGGGCGTCAAAGGTGGCCTCCGACCGTTCCGTCGTGGTCACGCTATCAAAGGAGGCGGCCGAGGAATCAACGACGGCGTGCCCTTTGGCGTCCCGGGACACGGCTGTTTGGGAGACCCGGCGGGTGGTTTGGTTGAAGGTCGCCACGCGCCCGAACTCGTCGTAAGTCGCGCCGTCGAAGGTGGTGACCTGGAGCAGGCCGGCGGTGGCCGTGCTGTCGGATTCTTCGGTGTACTTAATGAGGGAGACGCCGTCCCGGGTGTATTTCATCCCGTAGGTGCTCGTGTTTTCGATGACGTCCAGCCGCTGGGCCACGCCGTTGACCGTGGTTTCCCCCAATTTGTGGATCGTTTGATTGGAGGAGGAAACGAGGCCCAGGACGTTGTATTGGCCGTGCCAATCCTGGGTGTCGATCACCGACGAACCCAGGTGGGCGACCACTTCGTGATAAACCGTGACGTCCGCCAAGGCGTTGTAGCCGATGTGGGTGCGGTCCACCGTGGACCCCGTGTGAATGCCTTGGGCTTCGCTGGCGGTTTCCATGTGATAGCTTTCCAGGCGGTTCTGTTGGTCATAAACCATCCCGGTCCGGGAAAGGTCGGTGTGGACGCCCAGGGCGTTCAGCGACACTTCGTGGCTGGCGATCATGTTGCTGTCCACGTTGTGGACGATTTTGTCCACGGTCCGCTCGGTCCACGTGGAGGGGCGGCCGTTCTGAATGGACTCCTCCTTAAAGGTCACGGGCCGGCCGAAACCGTCCAGCACCGTTCCGGTGCGATGGGTTTTGGTTTCGGTGTCCAGCACGTCGCCGTCCGCCTCCCCCTTGGTGTGCCGGGTTTCGAGGAAGTCGCCCTGGGGGGTCAAGTCCGACCGGGTGGTGGTGACGGTCAATTGCCGGAGGAGTTCCCCCGTGGCGTTATCGCGCCCTTCGACGGTTTGCACGGACGCCGTGTCGGTGATGCGCTTTTTGTTCATGATGATTCCCAACTCGATGTCTTTGGGGGCCAATCCGGTTTCAAGGGCGTCGGGCTTGGCGGTGGTCACCGTCGTCAAGGTGACGTCCGCCGGCCGACCGTCGGTTTCGATCCCCTTAATGACTTTTACTTCGGTCCCGCCGTTCCGGTGCCACAGCGCGTCGTAGGTGATGCCGGTGACGGTCGTATTGATCGTGAGGTTTTCGAGGGTCGTGGTTTCCTGGTAGCCGCGCAAATCGCCCTTGAGGTAGCCGAATTCGGGTCCCACGGAACTCCAGACGCGGTTCGATACGCGGCCGGCGGAATCGATGACTTTCTCCGTGTATCCGATCATGTTGCGTTTTGAATCGTAGGTCCCGTTGGAGAATTGGCGTTCCCGGGTCAATCCGTCTTCCGTGACTTTCTCGATATAGGAAATCATGTTGTCGTCGATGGTGTAGTCCGCTTTGCGGAATTCCAGGCGCTGCTGATGGCCGAAAGAGTCCGTGGTCACTTGGTCGTAATCGGTGGCCCGGTCGTATTGGTCGTAGCCGCCGTCCCAGACGATTTGGGAAGGTTTTCCCTGGAAATCGATGGCCGTCCGGTCGAAATGCGTCATGTTGGAATACTTGTTGTACGTCATGTTGCGGTAGATGTCGGTCTGTTCGGTGCCGTCGCCGTTGAAGGTTTTCTTGGTGTAACCCGTCAAAAAGTGCGACTGACGTCCCCAATCGTCCGTGGTCCCGTCGTCGATGCCCGTCCATTCCGGGTTGGTGGTGTAGGAATCGGCGGCCCATTCCACGTAGGTGTCGATGCCTTTGGTGCGGGACAGTTCCTTATAGGACATCAGATTTTTGTGTCCGTCGTATTTGGCGCCATACCACCAGCGGTCGGTTTGAACGCCGTTTTCGTCCACCGCTTTTTCGTTGAAGCGGATCAGATTGTTGTTGCCGTCGTACGTCATGTCCCAGCGCGACAGGGTTTTTTTCTCCCCGGTGTGGGTGGTGGTCACCTCGTCGAGGGTTTTCATCTTCTGGGTCTTCTGAATCATCGCTTTCGCGCCTTCGTGATAGGACATTTTGCGTTCGGTGTAGGTGCGCATGCCCTTGGGGTCGGTGCTTTCGATGTTCATTGAAATGAGCAGACCCGATCGGTTGTAGGTCATGTCCGTGGTGTTGGAGACGATGGCCAATCCGTGGGGGTTGCGGGCCTTGGCGTCCAGAATGCGGTGGGCCCGGCCGTTGATGAGGTAGCTCCGTGAATAGGTGCCGTCAAAGTTCTTATTCAGGTCGAACTTGAACTCCGCGCCTTGACCAAAGAGGTTTTTCATTTTGGTCCGAATGGCCTCGATCACTTCTTGGATCGATTTGGCGGCCAAATCCGCGGGGGTCAGGGCTTTTTCCAGTTCGTTGATCTGCCCCAAAGCGCCGGCGCCCGTGGCGTAGTCCGGCCGCCGGGCATTTTCCAGGTCCCGAAAACCGGTGTTCAACTGATTTTGGCCGGCGATGTCCGCCCGGCCGTTTTGCGCGCCTTCCAAGCGTTTGAGGGTGTCCGGGGAGACGCCGGACTCCTCTTCGGGGTGCAAAAGGCGACGCCGATCGCTCGACATGCTGTCGCGGAACAGATAGGGGGTCTGTTTCGCTTTGCCGCCGAGGCGGGCGATCAAACGGGTCAGGAAGCCGGGACGTGCGACGACGCCTTGGGCGGACGGCCAGAGGGGGAGGCTGGTCGTGCCGGCGCAGAGCACCTGGGAATGGAACATGACGATGGCCAACGCCAACGCCAACGCCCGTCGTAGCGTTTCCAGGCGCGGAAGGAATTTTTCGACGGGCGGCGTGTGCGGAATGGGCGCGAACAAAGCGCGGCGAAACTGCGAGAGTTGGTCTTGCATGGATTTTCCCCCTAAGGAAAATGGCTTCATGACCCTTCTAATATAGTGCCCGGGCCTTAAGAAGGCCTTAAGTAGATGTAAACTAATCGGAAAATGCAGGTAAATGAAATGAAACTGAATGATGTTTTGATTGTAACAGGGAGTTTTATGCGGTTTTGAGCGCCCGTGCCGTTGTTTTGGTCGAACTTCATACCCAATGACACATGCAACACATCAACCAAACGCGTTAAATTGTGTTTATTAAATTGTCGATTTTGGCCCGTTTAAATTTCCCCTTGACAGGGTTGGGAGTCTGTTATAGATTTAACAGGCCACGTCGGGAAACCGGCGTATCGTATTCATCCTGCGTTTTTATTCTCGAGGAGGTTTCGACCGAATGGACAACAAGCCCCTGAAGTATATTCCCCTGGCGTTTAAGGCCCTGGCGCTGATTTCCGCGGCGTTGGGATTGGTTTTCTTCGTCATCATTCTCATTGGTGGCGGTACGCCGGACGCCCCTCGGGTCACGTCGGTTCTTGCCTTGATCTTGGGCTTCTTTTACCTCCTTTTCTTCTGGACGATCGCGGAGGTCATTGGCCTGTTGATCAAGATCGAATCCAACACCCGTCGTTAGACGGTTCCTTCGGGAATCGGTGATTTCATGACCCGCCGGCAGGTGTGGTTGTTGAGCGCTGTGGCGCTTCTGACAGCCCTCCTGGCCGGCGGGGTTTTTTTTGCCAGTCTCAATGAGGAAAAGAAACGCCGTTCCCTCAACGGACCGGGACCCTTCCCTGGATCGCTGGAGGATCGCGAGCGCACCCTTCGTGAAATTGAAGCCCTTCGGAAGCTAAACAAGGAGGGAAAGATCCCCCCGCCCGGGGTGGATCCGTGGATTCAAGAGGCGTTGCAGACCGTTCAGGAAATCAACCGCATCAATCAAGTCAATCAGCAGAATCGTCAGCGGCTGGAGAAGCCCATCCTCCCCCCCCCGCCGACGGCGAAACCCGTCAAAAAATCCGAATAATACCCTATTGCGGCTGCAAAGCCGACGCGGACGTCTCCCCCGCGATCGCGGGGACTTCCGCGGCCGCCACACGCCCCATAAAGCGCTCCTTAAACGCCTCAATGTGGTAATAAAGAGCCGGAATCATGAAGAGAGTCAGGAACGTGGACATGGTGGCGCCCCCGATGACCGTCAAGGACAAGGGGGCCCAAAGGGAAGCGGATTCGCTTCGGCTCAGGGCCATGGGAATAAGGTCCACGATGGTGGTGAGGGACGTGTTGAGAATCGGGGAGAGGCGCAGCCAGCTGGATTTCAAGACCGCTTTCATCAACGGGGTCCCCTCCGCCCGGGATTGATTGATTTTTTCGACCAAAATAATCGCCGCGCTGACGGCAATCCCCCCCAGCATAATCATTCCGATATAAACGCTCATGGTCGCCGACGTGTGGGTGATCCAAAGCAGCGGAATGCTTCCAATCATCGCCATGGGAATGGTGACCATGATCATCAAAGCCTGGATGTACGATTCAAACAGGCTCGCCAACACGATGAACACCAGACCGACCATGATAAAAAAGGCAAAGCGGAACTCTTTCTCGTTTTGGACCATGTCGACGTAATCGCCGCCGATCTGGAAATAGTAACCCGTGGGCGCCTCCAGGCCCTTCATGGCCGACAGAGTCCGCTTGGCCGCGGTGCTCAGCGGCAATTTGTCGCGGTTGGCGCTCACCTGGATCACGCGCTGTTTGTCCTTGCGCCAAACTTCGCTGGGGGTCAAGGCAAAGTTGAATTCCGCGAGTTGGTCGATGGGAATCAATGTTCCGTCGGGCCCCGTCAGGGTCAAATAGTGGACGTCCTCCAGCGTTTTTCGGAATTTTTCCTGGTCCCGGGCGATGATTTCGATTTCGGCGTTTTCCGTGTAAAAATAGGTCGGACGAAGGCCCCGGATGCGGGCGTGGAGGTCTTCGGAAACGTCCTTGATGGTCAGTCCGAAAAGGGCGGCGCGCTCCTTGTCCACCTTGATTTGGACTTCCGGTTGGCCGGGCTTGTAGCGCAGCTTGATGTCCGTCAGGCCTTTGACGCTTTGGAGTTTTTGGGCGATGCCGGAGGCCATGTCCCGGAGGTTCGTGTATTCGGGCCCAAAGGTGTCGATCAGAAATTCCTTCGAACTTTCGGGTTCCGAAAAATAGACGAAACTGTCGAACTGTTGGCCGATGTCCGCCACTTTCGGCCGGAGATCCGTGATGATGTCCTGAATGGATCGGGACCGTTCCGCCCGGGGGCGCAACGTGACATAGACCTTCGAGGACCAACCCTCCACCCGGGCCGCGGCCGTTTTGACGACCCCGGCGATTTCCGGCGTGTCGGAAAGGACTTTTTCAACCTCCCGCACCACTTGATCCGAAATGTCGAGCTTGGCCCCGGCGGGGAGTTCAATGAAAATGATGAATTCGTTTTGTTCGGTGGTCCCCATAAAATCCTTTTCCAAGACGAAGAGGTACATCATCATGGCCCCGGCGGTGGCGACGGCCATGACCACGGAAATGACCCGTTGATAACGGAGGCACCAGGCGCACCAATGAACGTAAGTTCGGCGAGGATGGGCGCGCAGCTTAAGGAACTCCCGGTGGACGGCCGGCCAAAGCCGTTCGAACCAGAAGGATTTTAAACGCGCCCATCGACCCGGGGGCGCCTCCCCGCGGGGGACCGGCGCGGCGGTCGGAAAAATCAAATCCTTCACCCGCATCAGAAACGCCGCGGCTCGATGGAGGAAGGGCGGACAGTCGGCCCAAAATTGGCGGATTTTTTCATGGGTTTCCGGCGCGATGAAACCGTTGTGTTTTGGAAGGGAAATCCGGGAGGCCAGCAACGGGATCAACGTCACGGCCACCAACAGCGATGCGGCCATGGAAAAGGCGATGGTGTAGGCCAAGCCGGAATAAAGAATTTTAACCTGTTTGTTGATGAAGACGATCGGCAGAAACACCACAATGGTCGTCAGCGTTCCCCCGACCAGGGAGATGAAAAGTTCTTCGGTGGCCTTGATGGAGTCTTCTTCCAGATTCATTTCGGGGTGATGGGCGGCTTCCCTCTTTTTGTCCAAGATGTTTTCCAAAACCACCGTCGCGCTGTCGACCACAATGCCGATGCCCAGGGCCAGGGCCGAGAGGGTCATCACGTTCAAGGAAAGCCCCGTGATCCACATGAAGGCGAGGGTAATCAGCGCCGCGATCGGGGCGGACAAAAACACGAGAATCGTGTGCCGCCATTCCTTGAGGAAATACCAAATGACCAGCAAGGTGAAGAGCATGCCCCAGGTGAGGTTGCTGGTGACGTTTTCCATGGCTTCCCGAATAAACACGGATTGATCGGTCACGACCTGCAGTTGGATGTCGGAACCCAACACGTTGTCGCGGACCCGATTGGCGACTTTCAAGACACGTTCCGCCACGCGAATGGTGTTGGAATTGTTTTCCTTTTGGACGTAAATGGAGACGGTCGGCTTTTTGTTCAGGCGGGCGTAGCTTTGGGCTTCGAGATAAAAATCTTTGACGTCGGCCACGTCCTCCAATCGAATGGTCGACCCCTGGGGGCTGCGAAGGATCACCAGTTTCCGCAGGTCGTCCATGGTTTGGTATTGGCCCATGGTTCGGATAAAAAAGGAACTTCGTTCGTCCTCCCGCTTGCCGGTCAACAGGTTGACGTTGTTCTTCCCGATGGTGTCGATCACCTGCCGGATGGAAAGACGGTAAGCTTCCAAACGGGTTTGATCGAATTCCACGAGGATTTTGCGCTCCCGACCGCCGCCCACTTCCACGTTGGCCACGCCGCTCACCCGCATGAGCTGCGGTTTGATGTTGTTGTCGACCAGTTCCCGGAGCCGCTCGGGGCTGTATTTGTCGCTGGTCAACGCCAAAATGATGACGGGGTAATCGTTTTCGGAATAGTGGGCGACAATGGGTTTTTCGATGTCCTTGGGGAGTTTGTTCTTGATCTTGGCCAGGCGCTCCTGAACCTCGAGGGCCGCGAAACTCAGGTCGGTGCCCGGTTCGTACGTCAGAGTGACGGTCGAGCGGTCCTTTCGGGACACCGAGAGGAGGTTTCGCAGGTGTTGGACGCTGGAAACGGCGTCTTCGGTGATTTTGGTGACGAGAGTTTCGATGTCTTCGGGAGGCAATCCGCCCCGGACGCCGATGTAAATGGTCAAGGTCCCGGCGGTGGCGTTGGGCATCAAGTCCACCGGAAGTTGAATCCAAGCGAACAAGCCCATTAAACAAACAGCGACGAAAAACATCAGCGTGGCGACAGGCCGTCGCACCGCGAAGCGAGGCAAACTCATGGAATCAGGACTGGGCCGGCGGGGGTTCCGCGGCGGAGAGAGCGGCGGCTTCGGCGTCGGCACGTCGTTGACGCCAATCTTCGATGAAATAATAGATCAAAGGCAAAACGAACAAACTGAGCAAAACGGAAATGCCCAAACCGCCGAAGGTCACCACGGCCATGGGCGACGCCAATTCCGACCCTTCCGAAAGGCCCAGGGCCAAGGGAAAGACCGCAAGGATGGTGGTCAGGGAGGACATCAGAACGGGACGGAGGCGGGTCGTGCAACCTTCCACGACGGCGTCCCAGAGGGTGGATCCCTCCCGCCGTTTCTGATTCATGAAGTCAATCAGGATGATGCCGTAGTTGACGACGCTGCCCACCAGCAAAATCATCCCCAAGATCACGGGCGCGCTGATGGGCGTTCGGGTGAAGAAGAGGCTCAGCGCCACGCCCACGACGGAAAACGGCACGGTGATCATGATGATGAAGGGGTTGCCGAACGATTCGAATTCGGCCGCCATAATCATGTAAACCAGCAGGGTGGCGAAAATCATGGCCACGGCCAACCCGCCAAAAGACTCTTTAATGCGTTGGCTTTCGCCGGAAAGAACCACCTGATAGTCCGAGAGGTTGTGGTATTTTTCCAGAAGAGCGGTGACGTCCTTGATCACGTCGTTGGTGGATCGCTTAGCCACGTTGGCCGAAACGACGATCGATCGTTGTTGGTCCAAATGTTTGATTTCGCTGGGCCCTCGGGCCGAAACCAGGGACGCAATTTCGCTCAACGGCACCATCACATTCCCCGGGGCCAACACCGTCAACCGTCCAATGGAATCCACATCGGCGCGGTCCTCCGGCCGAAGGCGCACACGAACGTCGACTTCCTGCCCGGCCTCTTTGTAGGTGGTGGCCACAAAGCCTTTGATCCCGATCAGGGCGGTTCGGGCAATTTCGGCGGTGTTCAGG
>DAOQNO010000006.1:0-15858 GCA_035332125.1 Elusimicrobiota bacterium
CCCGTCGATCCCCGAGGAAGAGCGGGCCCTGGCCAACGCGCTGTTGTTCGCGGATCCCGCCCAGTCCCGGACGGCGGTGGACGCCTACGCCGCCCATTTCCGTGGGAAAACCACGGAGAAAAAATCCCCCGTGCGGGCCGGAGCCACGCCGGAGGAGCGCCTGCCCCGGAACGTCATCGAAGGATCCAAAGAAGGGCTGTTGGAAGATTTGGACGCGCTCCTGAAAGCGGGCCGGGCGCCCCTGGAGATCGTGAACGGCCCCCTCATGAAGGGGATGGACGAAGTGGGCCGCCTGTTCGGCAAAAACGAGATGATCGTGGCCGAGGTCCTTCAAAGCGCCGAGGTGATGAAGGCCGCCGTGGCTTTTCTCGAGCCCCACATGAGCACCGCCGATGTGGCGGCCCGGGGCACGGTGCTTTTGGCCACCGTCAAAGGGGACGTTCACGACATCGGCAAGAATTTGGTGCACATCATTTTGAAGAACAACGGCTTTCGCATCATCGATCTGGGCATCAAATGCCCGCCGGAGGATTTGATCAAAGCCGTGAAGGAGCACAAGCCCGACGTCATCGGCCTCTCGGGTCTCTTGGTCAAATCCGCCCAGCAGATGGTGATCACCGCCGAGGATTTGAAGGCGGCCGGCGTCGACCTTCCCGTCCTGGTGGGGGGCGCCGCGCTTTCGGAGAAGTTCACGGCCTCCAAAATCGCCGTGCAATACGGCCACACGGTTTTGTACGCCAAGGACGCCATGACGGGGCTCGATCTCGCCAACCGCCTGATGGACCCGGCGTCCCGGGGCGACCTTTTAAAGAAGAACGAGGAAATTCAAAACCGCCTTCGGGCCGCCGGCCTCGCGCCCCGGACCCCCGCGGCGGGGGGGGGGAACGGCGTTTCCAAAGTGAACCGGCGCTACGAACCTCCGACGCCGCCCGACCTGAAGCTCCACGTGCTCTCGGACTTCCACGTGGACGACATTTATAAATACCTCAACCCCGTCATGCTTTACGGCAAACACCTGGGCCTGCGGGGCACCCTGCAAAAACAATTGGATCGGGGCGACGAGAAGGCCGTGAAACTCCACAAAACCGTCACGGAGCTTCAGTCGGAAATCGTCGCCCGGAAATTGATCGCGCCCAAGGCGGTGTGGCGGTTCTTCCCCGCCCAGGCCGAGGGCGACCGAACGGTGATTTACGAATCGCTTCGGGGCGGGCCGCCAATCGCCCGCTTTGATTTTCCCCGTCAATCGGCCGGCGATCGGCTCTGTCTGAGCGATTTCGTCCTTCCCGCTTCGGACGGGAAAATGGATTACGTCGCCTTGTTCGTCGTGACCTGCGGCCAGGGGATCCTGGAACTTTCCCGGGAATGGCGGGAGAAGGGCGACTATCTCAAGTCCCACGCGCTCCAGGCCATCGCCATCGAATCGGCCGAGGCCCTGGCGGAGTTGTTGCACGACCGGATCCGGTCCATGTGGGGCATCGGCGATCCCAAGGACATGACCCTCCAGCAGAAGCTTCAAACCAAGTACCGGGGGATCCGCGTGAGCTTCGGCTACCCGGCTTGCCCGAACCTGGAGGACCAGGCCCAACTCTTCGCCCTTCTGGACCCGGCCAAGCACATCGGCGTGGGCCTCACGGAAAACTTCATGATGGAGCCGGAGGCCAGCGTGTCGGCCCTGGTGTTCCACCACCCCGAAGCGCGGTATTTCAGCGTGTTGGGCGAAGAAACGGCCGTTTCTTGAGGGATCGCCCACCGGAAAGAAGCCCCCGGACCCTTTCCGGGGCGATGGGCGGGGGACCGATGTGGGCGGGAATTGCGGCCGTTTATTTTCTGTTGCGGCTCAACCTGCTTCCCATCCCCTTTGACCGGGACGAAGGGTTTTTCGGCTACGGCGGCCAGGTGCTCCTTCGGGGCGGCGCCCTTTACCGGGACATGGTCGACCACAAACCGCCCCTGGTTTTTTATCTTTATTCCCTGATTCTTCGGGTTTTGCCGCCCACGCCCGTGGGCGTCCACGTTTTTCTCCACGCCTACAATTTTCTCACGACCCTCGCTCTTTACCGATTGGCCCGGCGGTGGGTCGACCGGGGGCCCGCCCGGTCGGCGGCTTTGGCCTACGCGGTCGTCAGTTCGGCCATGGCCGTCCAGGGGTTCACGGCGTCCACGGAGATGTTTCTGCTTTTGCCCCTGACCTTGGCGGCTTGGTTTTCTCTTTCGAAATCCCCCTCGCCCACCCGAAGCGCGGCGGCCGGCGCCCTGGCGGCCGTCGCCTTTTGGATCAAAAGCCAGGCGGCCCCGGCGGCGTTTTTTATCGGCTGGGGGATCCTCGTCGCGGGTTTTCGCGCGGGGGGCGTCCGCCTCGCTTTCCGACGAGGTCTGGGGTTTTTGGCCGGGGCCGCGGCGACCACGGGGCTCGTCCTGTGGCCGTTTTGCCGAGCGGGGCTTCTCGCGGATCTGGGGTATTGGACTTTTTCCTACAACCGCCTTTACGCCCAGGGCGCGGGGTTTTGGTCGACGTCGGTTCCGGGGACGGTTCGAAACCTGGGCCGGCTCTTTCTGGAGCATCCGGGCGTTCTCGTTTTGGCGGCGATCGGACTCGGGGCGGCGCGGGACCGGCAAAAAATCCACACCCGGTGGCCGGCGGGGTTCGCGCTGTTTTCCTTTCTCGGCGTTCTGCCCGGTTACGCCTTTCCCCATTACCTGGCCCTCCTGACGCCAAGCCTGGCTCTGCTCGCCGGCGTCGGTTGGAAAGCCGTCGAGGGGAAATGGAAAGGTTCGTCGGCGGGCCTTCGAACGGCGGTGCTTTTCGGCGCGTTGGCGGTGGTCCCCGGGATTTTTCATTCCGGGTATTATTTCCGATGGTCCGGGGAGGAGACGAGCCTGCGGGTTTTTGATTTCAACCCCTTTGTGGAGGCGGACCGGGTGGCCCGTTACTTAAAAACCAAGTCCGCCCCGGGGGACCGACTGTTCGTCGTGGGGTCCGAGCCGGAGGTTTTGTTGGCCTCCGAGCTTCCCAGCGCCACCCGGTGGGTGAACATGGGACCCCTGTTGACAAGCCGGGTTCCGGACCACCCCCGATTTCAACGGGAATGCCTCGGGGACATCGACCGATCGCCCCCGGAATGGGTCGTGTTGTTTGATTCGTTGATTTCCCTGCCCGCCGACGGCGGTACCGACCCCGCGTTCCTGCGGGAGGTTCGGGCCCGTCTGGCCGCCTCCTACCGTCGGGTGGCCGTGGTTCCCACCGAACTGGACGGCGGCCGCTTGATCGAAGTGGACCCGGAGGGCCCCCTTCCGCCCCGGTCCCATCTATTGATTTACCGCCGCGCCGACCTTCCGCCGGGAGCCTGATCCCTTTCGAGCCCGGGCCCGCCACTGCCGGAAGATCGACGGAAATGGTAAGATGGTCAACCGGTTTGATCCGGACCCGATCGTATGAATTACGTCTATTTCGATAACAACGCCACCACTCCCGTGCGCCCCGAAGTCTTCGAGGCCATGCGGCCCTTTTTGTCCCCGGACGGGATTTACGGAAACCCCTCCAGCCTCCATTCGGCGGGCCAAAAGGCGCACACCGCCCTGGAGACGGCCCGGGAACAGGTGGCCGCCCTGCTGGGCGCGGCCGACCCCTCCGAGATCGTTTTCACCTCCTGCGGAACCGAAGCCGACAACATGGCCCTGATCGGAGCGGCCTTCGAACACCGGGCGAAGGGCCGCCATCTGATCACCTCGGCCGTCGAACACCACGCCGTGTTGCACACCCTGGACTACCTGGCCCGGGAACACAATTTTGAAGTGACCGAGCTGCCCGTGGACGGGGAGGGGCGGATTCGCCCCTCGGATTTGGCCGCGGCCCTCCGGCCCGATACGATCCTGGTTTCCCTGATGACCGCCAACAACGAGATCGGGACCGTCCAACCCATCGCCGAACTGGGAGCGATCTGCCGGGAGAAAAAAGTGTTGTTTCACACCGACGCCGTCCAGGCGGCGGGCAAAATGCCGTTGGATCTTAAAAATTGGCCCGTCGACATGGCGGCCATCTCCGGCCATAAAATTTACGGCCCCAAGGGCATCGGCGCCCTTTATCTCCGCCGGGGCGTGCGCCTCCAGGCGCTCCTCCACGGCGGCTCCCACGAAAAAAACCGCCGGGCCGGCACGGAGAACGTTCCCGGGGCCGTGGGTCTCGGGGTCGCCTGCGATTTGGCCCGCCGGGAAATGGACGCGGAAGTCCCCCGCGTCCGGGCCCTTCGGGACCGATTTGAGCGGGGGGTTCTGTCGAACGTTCCGGGCGTCTCGGTCAACGGCGGGGGCGCGCTTCGCCTGGGCAACACCTCCAATCTCACCTTCGACTGCGTCGAGGGGGAATCCCTCGTGTTGGCCCTGGACCAGGCCGGTTTCGCCCTCAAGCGGCCGGACCTTCCCGGCGTCGAAATATCCACGGGGTCGGCCTGCGCCTCGGGCCTGTTGGAGCCTTCCCACGTGCTGAAGGCCATCGGCGTTTCCCGGGAGCGGATCCACGGCAGCGTTCGATTTTCCCTGGGGCATTTCAACACCGAGGCCGACGTGGATTTTGCGCTGCGGGTTTTGCCCGTGGCCGTGGACCGTTTGCGCCAAATGTCGCCCTTGTGGGAAGAGCGCGGCCGTCGGGCCGCCAATCAATAAGCGTCGGGAGATCCCGTGTATTCCGCGAAAGTGATGGACCATTTTCAAAACCCCCGGAACGTCGGCGAAATGCCGGAGGCCGACGCTTTGGGGAAGGCCGGAAGCCCCACCTGCGGGGACATCCTGCGTCTGTATTTGAAATTCACCGGGGGCCGCGTGGCCAAGGCCACGTTTAAAACCTTTGGTTGCGGCGCCGCCATCGCCACCTCCTCGGTGTTGACGGAGATCGTTCTCGGGAAAACCCCGGAGGAGCTCCGGGCCATCACGAACCTCCAGGTGGCCGAGGCCCTGGGCGGTCTGCCCCCCATCAAAATGCATTGTTCGGTCCTGGCCGAGGAAGCCCTGCGTTCCGCCCTGGCCGATTGGGCCCAGAAAAATCGGAGCGCGGCTTAATGACGGCCCCGCGCAACATCGTGGTGGCCATGTCCGGGGGCGTGGATTCCTCCGTGGCGGCGGCCCTCCTGCACGAGGCGGGCCACCGGGTGATCGGCGTGACCCTCCGGCTCCTCGGAAAGGAGACGGGGTTCGGCTGTTGCGGAACCACCAAGGACATCGACGACGCCCGGGCCGTCTGCGGCCGTCTGGGCGTGCCCCATTACGTCTTCGATTTCGCCCAGACCTTCGAACAAAAAATCATGGATCCCTTTCTCCAGTCTTATTTGGGGGGGGAAACGCCGAACCCCTGCATCAACTGCAATCGGTACGTCAAATTCGACGCGCTGTTGAAAAAGGCCGTGACCCTGGGCGCCGACGCCGTGGCCACGGGCCATTACGCCCGGGTGGAAAAAGCCGCCGGGGACGCGGGTCCCGTTTATCGACTCCGTCGGGCCCGGGACGCCCAAAAGGACCAGTCTTACGTCCTCTATCATTTGGGCCAGGCGGAGTTGTCCCGTCTTTTGTTCCCCGTGGGCGACATGGAAAAGGCCGACGTGCGGGCGGCGGCCCATCGCCTGGGCCTTCGGACCGCCGATAAGCCCGAGAGCATGGAGATTTGTTTCGTTCCCGGCGCCAACACGGCCGCCTACGTTCGCGACGAGGCCGAGCGCAAGGAGCTTCTGGCCCGTACCGTCCGGCCCGGCCCCATCAAGGACAAAACCGGCCGGGTGCTGGGCACCCACAAAGGCGTCGCGTTCTACACCCGCGGCCAGCGCGAGGGGCTGGGTATTTCCGTCGGCCGCCCCCTTTACGTTGTGGATTTGGACCCCGCCACCAACACGGTATTCGTTGGCGACGACCGGGACACGCTGAGCGACACCTTCGAGGTCGCCGACGCCCATTGGGTGCACGGTCGCCCCCCGGCGGCCGAGTTCGCCGCCTACGTTCAAATCCGCTCCCGTCATTCGCCCGTGGGCGCGGTGTTGACCGTCACGGCGGAGGGCCTTCGCGTCAAAGCCGAGGGTCTTCGGGCGGTGACGCCGGGCCAGGCCGCGGTGTTTTACGACGGCGACGATGTGATCGGCGGGGGCGTGATCCGGCGCGCCGCCCTGCGGGAGCCCGTCGCCCCGGGGTCGCCCCTTTGAGCCAGTATTTCGACGTCGCCGTCGCGGGCGGCGGCGTGATCGGTTGTTCGGTGGCCTTCCACTTGGCTCAAAAAGGCGCGAAGGTGGCCGTCGTCGAAAAACGCACCTTGGGGGGGCAGGCCTCCAGCGTGGCCGCGGGCATGCTCGCGGCCCAGGAAGAGGCCGCCGGCCCCGACGCCTTTTTTGACGTGTGCCTCGCGAGCCGCGCCCAGTTCGACGCGCTGGTTCCGGAGGTCCGCGCCCTGTCCTCCGTCGATCCCGAATGGGAGACGGCCGGGATTTGGCGGGTCGCCGCCGACGAGGACGAAATCCCCGGCCTGTTGGCCAAAAAGAAATGGCAGGAAGCCCGGGGGTTGTCGGTGCATTGGGTGTCCCCCGAAGAATTGAAGGAAATCCATCCCGGCCTGGCCCCCGCCCCCGGCGCGCTCTATTGCCCCACCGACGGCCAAATCAACAGCGCCCGTTGGGTGCAAGCCCTGGAAGAAGCCGGCCGCCGCTTGGGGGTGCGATTCCTGGATCACGCGGAATCCGTCCAATTTGTGCGCGAAGGCCGCCGGATTTCCGGGATCCGGGCCTCCTCGGATTTGATCGCCGCGGACCAGGTGGTGGTGGCGGCGGGGGCCTGGACGCCTTTCCTCCTGGAAACTCTGGGCGTTTCCCTTCCCTTGGAACCCGTCAAAGGACAACTCATGGTTTTAAACGGCGTGCCCCGGGCCTTTCGGGGGCCGGTCTACGCCACGCCCGGCTACGTGGTACCCCGGGCGGACGGACGATTGATCATCGGCGCCACCGCGGAGCGGGTGGGGTTCAACGTGCGGCCCACGCTGGCGGCCCAGCGCTTCCTGGCCGATTGGGTGGCCCGGTGGTGCCCGGCGCTCGGGCCCATGCCCGTGGTGGAATTCCAAGCCGGTCTTCGGCCCGGAACCCCCGATGGATGGCCCGTGGTGGGACGTCTTTGGGAATTCGACAACCTTTACATCGCCGCGGGCCATTTTCGAAACGGCATCCTTCTCTCCCCCTGGACGGGCCGCTACATGGCCGAGGGCCTCTTGGACGGTCGTTGGGACCCCCGGGGCGACGCTTTTTCGCCCGAGCGGTTCCGCCGGGCCTCCGAACCGGCTCGCCCCGCGTGAAAAACCTCGAGCGGTTGTTGCGGGGGGTGGCCCAGGTGTTTTCCCGGGCCGACCTCGAAAAGAAACTTTCCCTGTCCCGACCCCTGCGGGTGAAACTGGGGGTCGATCCCACCTCCCCGGACCTCCACCTGGGTCACACCGTGGCGCTGAACAAGCTCCGGCAATTTCAGGACGCCGGGCACACCGTCGTGTTCATCATCGGCGACTACACGGCCCGGATCGGCGACCCTTCGGGCCGTTCCGAAACCCGGCCCCCTTTGTCCGCGGAGGCGGTGGCGAAAAACGCGGCGACGTATCTGGACCAGGTCTATCACGTTCTGGACAAAAACAAAACCGAGGTTCGCCGCAATTCCGAGTGGCTGGAGCCGCTGTTCGCCAACCGGGACGCCGATCCCCGCCGAACGATCCTGGGCCTGATGGGGCGCAACACGGTTCAACAATTGACCGAACGGGAGGATTTTCAGAAGCGCCTCAAAGCCGGTACCCCGGTGTCCCTGTTGGAACTTCTTTATCCGCTCCTGCAGGGCTACGATTCCGTGGCGGTTCAATCGGACGTGGAAATCGGCGGCACGGACCAACTTTTCAATTTGCTGCGCGGACGGGACCTTCAGGCCGACTTCGGCCAACCGTCCCAGGTCGTGATGACCCTGCCTTTGCTGGAGGGCACCGACGGCGTCAAAAAGATGTCCAAGTCCTACGGGAACGCCATCGCGTTGAACGACGCCCCCGAGGACATGTTCGGGAAGGTGATGTCTCTCTCGGACGCGATGATGTGGAAATACCTGGAACTCCTGACGGACCGGGACCCCGTTCCGCTCCGGGCCCTGCACCCCATGGAAGCCAAAAAAACCCTGGCCGGGGACCTGGTGACCCGGTATCGCGGCGCGGACGCCGCGACCAAAGCCCGCGCGCATTTTGAGACGGTGTTCTCCAAAAAGGGAAACCCCGACGACATTCCGGCGTACCGGGTGCCCCGGTCCCCGATGAGCTTGACGGCCTTGATGGTCGAAGCGGGTTTGGCGCCCTCGAAAAACGAAGCCCGGCGGCTGTTGGCCCAGGGGGCCGTCGAATTGGCGGGGGAGCGGGTGACCGAGGAGCGGGAAATCACCGTGCACTCGCCGCTGTTGATCAAAGTGGGCAAACGTCAATTCCGTACTCTGACGCCGCCCGCCGGAACCTCTTAAGGGGGATTGCATGCACGATCACGGCAAAGACACCTATTACCATCCCGGCGATTTGGCCCATTTCGGCGACATGGCGAAGGGCAACAAAGAGTTGTGGGATAAGTTTATGGGCTATTACGGCGCCGTGTTCGCCAAGGGGGCCCTGAGCGAGCGGGAAAAGGCGCTGATCGCCCTGGGCGTGGCCCTGGCGGTTCAATGCCCCTATTGCATCGACGCCTACACCCAGGCCTGCCTCGAAAAAGGATCGAACGAGAAAGAAATGACCGAAGCGGCCCACGTGGCCTGCGCCATTCGGGGCGGGGCCTCCCTGGCCCACGGCGTCCAGATGCGGAACGTCGTCGATCGTCTGTCGATGTGACATGGCCGGAACCCTGACCGCCCGCGGGAACCCCCTGGCCGCCCCGGCGGAGCAACGCCGGGCCCTGTCGGAACCCGCGGTGCCGAACTTTGCCGCCCGACTGAGCACCGCCGGCCTGCCGCCGGTGACCGCCCTTCGCGTCGACACCCTTCAAGTGAACGTGGGCCGGGTTTGCAACCAGACCTGCCGTCACTGCCACGTGGACGCGGGTCCCGATCGCCGCGAAGCCATGGCCCGGGACACCGTGGATCACTGCCTGCGGGTCCTTCGGGATTTCGATATCCCCACCCTGGACATCACCGGCGGCGCGCCGGAGTTGAACCCCCATTTTCGGGAGTTGGTCCGGGGGGCCCGGGCCCTGGAACGCCGCGTCATCGACCGCTGTAATTTGACGGTATTGGAAATTCCCGCCCAGGCGGACCTGGCCGGGTTCCTGGCCGCCCACCGGGTGGAGGTGGTGGCCTCCCTTCCCTATTTTGAGGCGGACCGCACCGACGCCCAGCGGGGCGACGGCGTGTTCGATCGTTCCCTGCGGGGGTTGCGGCGATTGAACGCACTCGGGTACGGCCGCCCGGACAGCGGCTTGATTTTAAATTTGGTTTACAATCCCGCCGGGGCCTTCCTTCCGCCCGACCAAGGGGACCTGGAAGTTCAATTCCGGCGGGAACTCCGGGACCGGTGGGGGGTGGAATTCAACCGCCTCTTCGCCCTGGCCAACATGCCCATCGGACGGTTTCTGGAATTTCTTCGGGCCACGGGCAATTACGAAGGATACATGACGCGCCTGGCCAACGCCTTTAACCCGGCGGCGGTCCCCGGCCTCATGTGCCGGAACCTCCTGTCGGTGGGATGGGACGGCGCTTTGTACGATTGCGATTTCAATCAAATGCTGGATTGGCCCCTGGTCGAGGGATCGCCGGCCCACATTCGGGATTTCGATCCCGACCGCCTGGCCCGGCGGGCCGTCGCGGTCGGCAACCATTGTTTCGGGTGCACCGCGGGCGGCGGGTCGTCCTGCGGCGGAAGCCTGACGTAAATGCCGAAGACGCCGCCGCCCGTTCACGGCCATCCGATGGTCAAGGCCGGACGCTTGATGTCCCTGACCTTTCGCCACTGGCGGGAGGACCATTGTTCGCTCCTGGCGGCGGGGTTGGCCTATTACACCCTCATCTCCCTGGTGCCCCTGTCGGTCATCGTGCTGGCCGTCGGCGGGCGCGCTCTGGGCAACGCCGCCTCCCTCGGCCACCTGGTCCCGGCCCTGTCGGGGGCCCTGGGTCCGGAGCTGGCCGGGTCCATTTCCCGCATCGTCACGGAAGCGTCCTTCAAAGGTCTGGTCCACGCCACGACCTTGAGCGTCGGGCTATTGATTTGGGCCGCCTCCATCGTTTTCGCCCACCTGCAGCGGGCCCTCAACATCGTGTGGGACGTGAAACCCCGTCCGGGGGTGGCCGGGGCCCTGCTCAACCGGCTCATGAGTTTCGCCATGGTGTTGGCCGTGGGATTTTTGTTTCTGGGATTCGCGGCGTTGAACGCGGGGATGGGGCTGGTTCGGAATTTTCTGGCCAAACTGGCGCCGCTTCTGATGGAGCGTCTTCACCTGTGGGACACGACGAACCTGGTACTGTTTTTCGTGCTCCAGGCCGTTCTGTGGGCGGTGGTGTTCAAGTTTCTTCCCGCCCTGAAATTGGCCTGGCGGGACGTTCGGGTGGGCGCGGCGGTGACGGCGCTTCTCACGACGCTGGGGGTGTACCTGTTAAAAATCTATTTTCGGGAAATTCCGGAATTGTCGGTCTTCGGGGCGGCCGCTTCGGTCATGGCCGTGCTGATCTGGGTTTATTTCTCGACGCAGATTTTTTTATTCGGGGCTGAATTTACCTGGGCCTGGGCCCATTTGTTCGGATCCCGGGCCGGCGCGCCTCCGCCGGTGGAATACCCCCGATCGATTTGAATCAGGACTTCAGACGACGGTCCGCGAGGAACACGAGGACCGCGGCGAAAAGAAACCCGCAAAACCAAACGCCGCCGAACCCCGGCGCCCGATAGACCCCCACCAAGATCAGCGTCAAAACGTGCAAGGCGAACACCGCGGCGAACCCCGCGGCCCCCGCGCCCAAACGGACGGCCCATTTGTGGAGCCGGCTCCACTCGGCGGCCGGCCGGCCGAAGGCCCTTTCCAGAAAGGAATTCACGGGTTTTTCCTTCCGGACAGCCAACGGCCGACGATCCACCGGCCCCCCAGGGCGAAGGCCCCCAAAAAGGCGACCAGGGACAAAAAGCGCGACACCCAGGACAACCCCAGTCCCAGAACGAACAATCCCAAAGCCGGTCCGAGGGGCGACCGAATCCAGCCCAATTCCCGGGGATGGCGCTCGGCCAATCGGACGAGGCCCTCGCCGGCCTGCCGCAGGCGAAGACGGGACCGATAAAGCGTCCAAAGGATCCAAAGGCCCAGCAGAAGCTTGATCAACGGGATCAGCGCCCCGTGAAGATGCAGGGCGCCCAGCGTCATCGGCTCGTTCTCCTGAACCAGAACCTTGGAAAACCGGTAGACCTGCCCGGCGTTGGGTACCTTAATTCGAAGAGGCGTTCCCGCGGCTTCGCCCGTCGCGGGCGCGCGGTTGACGTTGCTGAAGAAATTGATCTCCCGTTCCACCTGCTGGGCGAAGGCGTCCTCGTTGATGCCCTGGGATTCGTCAAATTCGCTTTTGAGGTTGTATTGGGCGGACTGGCGGGCCTTTTGCTTGCGGGCTTCCCGGTAGTCTCCGCCGGCGCCCGGGGCGGATTGGTACAGGGCGTCGGAGGAGGCTTCGGACAAACGGCTCAAAATGCGCCGCTGGCCCCGGGCCACCGCCGCCAGGGGCCGGAACCCTTCGGCGTCCTTCTCTTTGTCCACCGTGCCGCCGAAATAGAGATAGTCGTCCTCCGTGGGGAGATAGACGGACCAAATCAACTGGCTGATTTTAAGGTCCGCGTTCGGCAAGTCGAGGGACCTCCAGCCCCCGACCCCGGGCCGGCGCAACGGGCGGAAGTACAGGACCTCGACGTCGTAGGGGACCAGGTTGTCCCCCTCGATCCGGGAACGGTTCAGGGGCACGAGCGTCGCTCCGTCGGCGTTCTTCGACGGTTTGGCCGGGCGGCCGTCCACGACCACCGACCAAACTTCCGCTCCGGCCGGGAGGCGGAGTTCCAGGAATTGGCGCGCGGTGTTTTTGATCGACCAGGTCACGTGCGTGACACATTTGCCGTCCTTGAGCAGGAGGGTCACGGCGTTGGCCGTGTCGATCACCGAGGAAACCACCGCGATCTCCTCGTGACGTCGAATGTCCAAGCTCAGACGGTAGGGCGGCCGAATGTATTTGTAAGCGTCCAGGTAGGTTTGAGAGGCCAGGGCGCTCAGGGCCGGGGGCGTTTCCCGGGGGTCCAGCCGCGTCAAGCCGGCCGTTTCCGCCACCGTGACTTCGCCGTTCGTGGTTTTTTCGATCAGCAGGTCGCCGCTTTCGCGGACGACGTCCAGGACCCGGAATCCATCGAAAGGCAGGGCCCCGCCGGCGTCCTTAAAGGCGCGTTCCACCCGGACGTCCACCGTAAAACGACCTTTCCGGGCGTACGAAAAGGGAACGAACAGCGTGCGTTCGCCCTCCCCGCGTTTTTTCCATTCCCCCACCGCGTCGCCGGTCACGTCCAACAGGGTGTAGCCTTCGGGAAGAACGATGGAAAAATTGTTGATGGTGTTTTGGAGCACGTCCAATTCCACCCGGGCCGTGGCGCGCACGGCGTCGTCCTGGACGGAAAGCAGTTGATGGACCGTCGCGTACACCTTGGCGGGGCCCTTGGCCCGTTCCGGTTCCACGGCGTTCCAGGAAAGCCCGATGGAATTCCCCTGGGGCAGGGAGGCCCGCACCCGGGTGCCGCCGTCGGCCGGCGTCGAGACCGCCTGGGCGGCGCCGTCCACCCGGGCCTCCAAATGGGGCGCGTCCAGGAAAAAGTCCAGCTGCGTGATGGGCGTCGAGGGAATTTGGAAATGGACGCGGTAGGGTTCCTTGTCGAGGGTGGCCGATAGGGCGAACACGGCCGTCAATTCGTGCTCGCCGGGGCGGGGTACCGTGACCGTGGTCCAGCCGCCGGCGCTCTCCACGAGGGCCGGCCGCCCGTCCAGGGAGATGTCCTCGAAAGCAACGCCTTCGGGAAAGAGCGGCACCCGAACCGGGGAATAGGCGCCGACGGGCGTGGCGACGTCCAATCGGATTTTGGCGGTGACGGTCGCTCCCTTTCGTGTGACGCGGCCCGTGTAGATGGCCTTGGTCATGTAGGCCTTGGCCCCTTCGCCCGCGGGGGGTTTGAGGCGATCGAGAAGGTGTTTGAACTCCTCCCGCGTCAGGGAGACCTGGCCGTTCTGAAGTTGATAGGGTGGGGGCTCGGCGACGCCGGTTTGCTGGAGGAGCCGCTGAAATTCCTCCCAGGAGAGAAGCACGTTGTCTTTGTTGAGCTGCAGGAGCTTTTCAAACGCCGACCACGGGAGGCTCAGTTCCCCCTGGGATTGGGGGGAGGGGTCGTCGGCCCGCGCGGCGACGGCGGCGCCGACCAGGACGCCGATCATGGCGATTCGTCGATAAATCATCGGTGGTCTCCTCGGGGCAGGGCCGACAGGATCCAGCGCCCAACGGCCCAGGTGAAGGGGATGAGGGAAATATAGAAGAGTCCGCGGGACAGAGCGGCCGCGCCCAGGGAGAGGACTCCGGCGCCGAAGGCGCCCAGGGCCGGATCGGTCCAGGGCACTCGTCGCGCCCAGGGTTCCACCCGGGGCCGGACCCAGAGGGCCCCGCGTCCCAGGGGGGTCCGGAAAATCCACATCAAGCCGAGGGCCCCCAGGACGAGGATTAGTTTCAACAACCGCCCCGCCCCCGCCGTGCCGTGATAAAACACCAAGGGGAGAAGGGCGTTGGATTCCGGAAGGGTTTTGGCGAAGACCCGCTGTACGCCCACCCGGGGAACGGACACCCGCACGGGCATCACGCCGCGGACGGCGGAAACGTCCGTTTTGGCGCCGCCCCCTTTGCCTTGCCATTCCCCGCCGACCGACGGCGCGGGGGCGTTCATTTCCGCTCGGAAAGTTTGAATTTTCTTGGCCATCGGTTTCGCGGCGCTCAGTTGATCCAGCCTTTCCTTATCGTCGAAACCGTCCCGGTCTTTGAGGGCGCCCTCGGATTCTTCGATCATCGGCTCGTCGGGGGCCGCGAAGGCCCGGGTCACCCCGTTCGCGGCGAGGAAAGCCGGAGCCGCCGGGGCCGCGATTTCGGGTTCAAAATCGTGGCCGAACGAGTGGAATCCCTGGTCCGGCGGCGTGACGACGGTCCAGCGAAGGCGGCTCACCATGACGTCCGGCGTCGGGAAATGGACCGTTTCCCGCCCGAGGAACCCGAGCGGGGTCGTTTTCTCGAAATACACGAACTCCACGGGGAACTCGTCGGCGGGGTTTCGGCCCGCGCGAATCAAGGGGAGAAGGACCGTCCCGGAGGAGCCCATCACGGGTTTGACCGGGGCCCCGTCCACGAAAGCGTTCCAGAGACGCGCCCCTTCGGGAAGGCGGATCGACAGAAACTGCTTGGCGGCCTGGCGAAGATAATAAACCACTTGGTGAACGCGCTTGCCGTCTTCCCGCAGGACGGTGGTGCCTTCGGCCCGGTCGATGACCGAGGACACGACCGCCACGGTCTCGTGGCGCGACAGGGCCAAACGAATTTGGAAGGGGGGGCGAAGGTAGCGGTAGCCAAAGAGCAGACGGGCGGATCGCGCCGTCAATAGGGCGGGCAATTCCCGAAAGGGGTCCTGGGGGTCCAATCCCTGAGTGTCCGGCGGGGGCAATTCCGCATCGCTTTTCAATTCCAATCCGACGAACCCCCGTTGCCGGAGGGCGCCCCGCACCGTCAGACCGGCGACCGTGGTCGTCGATTTCTCTCCGGGGATCACGCGTTCCAAATCGACCTCAAAAGCCACGCGTCCTTTCCGCGCCGACCGGAAAGGAACGTCCAGCGTGGCGGGACGGCCCGCGTTTTCCTGCCATTCCGCGAGGTCCTCGCCGCGGACGTTCAACACCGCGAAGCCCTCCGGGATTTCCAAGGTGGCCCGGTTGATGGTGTTGTGCAGGACTTCCAGATCGACGATCCCCGTCAACCGCAGGGCGTCCTCTTCCACGGACAGGAGATGATCCACCGTGGCGTACACCTGGGCGGGTCCCTTGGCGGCGTCGGGGGCGAGGGGATTCCAGGTCGCGGAGACGGTGTCCGTGGGCGGGAGGAGGGCCCGCACCCGGGTGGCGCCGGCGGCGCCGCTCACGTCCCGGTGAAGGGCCGGGGACACGGCGATGTCCAAATTGTTCTCGGGAATTTCCAGCGTCCAATCCGTGATGGGCGTGCGGGCCACGGGCACCGTGAAGGATTGGGCCGCGCTGGCGTCGGGCAGGGGCACGACGTACTTTAAGTCCACCCGGTGGGACCCCGCTTCCGTGGCGACGAGGGTCAAACGGCCGGTGGACAAATCCGTTCGCGCGGGTTTCCCGTCCAGCAGGATCTCCTCAAAGGCCACCCCGCCCGGAAACACGTCGACGGAGAGGGGGCGCGTCGGGCGGCGGGGAATTTCCAATTGAAGGGCCGCGGCGAAACGCACGGCGTGGTTTTCCAACCGCCCCCGATAAACCGCCTTGGGCAGATAAGCCCCCGCGGCCTCGGGGGCCGGGGGGACCAGGCTTTGGACCAAGCGGGTGAATTCGGCTCGGGGAAGAACCACGTCGCCTTCCATGAGGCGATAGTCCGGCAAGGGTTTGGCACTTGTGAGTTTCAGGAGGGTTTCAAATTCCACCGCCGTCAATCGGACGTCGTTGCGGTCGATCTTCAGAACGGACTTGATGGTGTCCCACGGGAGTTTAAGACGCGCGTTGTCCGACGTGTCCGCCGCTTGGGCGGACCACGCCGCGAGGAGCAGGGCGGGGAGAAGTCGGCGTGTCATGG
>DAOQNO010000007.1:0-15786 GCA_035332125.1 Elusimicrobiota bacterium
GGGCAGAACAAAGGGTGTCCGGCTTCCCGCCGGAGAAATGACAAGCCGTCGCCTGGAACAAAGGGTCCTGAGCTGGGAGAAGGGTTGTCAAAAACCGCGCCGCCCCTTCCCCCGGGCAGAACAAGGGGTACCCGGTTTCCCAACAGAGATATCACGAACCGCGCCGCCCCTTCCTACAAACAGGGACGGCGCCTAGCGGCGCCGAAACTCGACGTACCAACCGTCGTCGAGGGCGGCGTAGGTCGGGCGGGCGTTCCGTTCGGCGGCGTCCCAGGCCAACAGGGGTTCGGGCGGGCGATGGGAAAAAACGATGTTCGTCACGGGGCCCCGGCCCTGGGGGTCGGGAAAGAGGAAAACGGTCCCGCGCAGGGGGGCTCCCAGAACGTTTTGCCGGGCCACCCGATAGGCGCCCACGCGACTCAAAAGGGCGAGGTAGCGGTCGTATCGTTCGGCGGGAAGCCCCGCGGCTTCGAGCATTTCCCGGCGGCTGTAGGCGACAAACCGCCGGTCCGAGGCGGTCCAGGACCCGTCAAAGAGCCAATATTCGCCCACGTTGTCCACGCCGATGGACGCCAGGGACGGCTCGGCGGCGATCATGTCCCTGAGGCGCACGAAATCGGCCCGCCGGGCGGCGAAATGCCGTCGAAGGGCGTCCGCGCCGGAGGTTCGAAAAGGCAAAAGGAAATAGGCGGCGCCGACCGCGGCCGCGGCCAAAACCAATCCCCGGGCGATCCGGCGCGGGGCGGACACGGGCCGGGCCGCGACGGCCGGACGGGAGGAGCGGAAAAAAAGGCGTTGGGCCATGGCTTAGCGGGCGGGCATCCGGCCCAGGGACGGTTGAAGGCGCACTTTGCGGCACCAGTGGAGCGATTCGCCGGGGCGCTCGCGCTCGACGGCCGCCATGGCGTGGACGGCCGTGCGGAACAATCGGCGTCGACCCCCGTCGTCGACCCACACCGCCGTTTCGCGACGACCCGGAGAGCGGGTCGGACCGGCGGCCACCTGCCAGCCGCCCCGGCCGCGAAGCACCTCCACGGTGGCGCACCCGTCCAGATCGCCGAAGGAGACTTTCCCCACGACGGTAAAAAAGACGATTTGACGCTCCAAGGAACGGTTCATGGCATTAGACGACAACGCCCCGGCCCGCGGCGGGGCGGTCGGGGCGATTATTCAACGGCCAACCTATGGTGTGGCCTTCCATTGGGACACAATATATATAGCCCCCAGGCCGATGTCAACGTCCCGCGGGGGGAAGCAGAAAAGGTTCGGCGTCCCGTCGGCGGTATTCGGCGGGGGAGGCCGGATCCCCGGTAAAGTCGGAAATGGCCTCCACGCCCCGCCGGACCGTCGGATCCTGGGCGACGGCCTTCCAGACGATCCCGTCGTGAAGGGTGTTGGCCAGGGCCAAAAACAGCATCCCTTGATCCAGGCTCAAATAGTTGCCGGACACCTCCCCGGTTTTCCAATTAAGACTGTCCCGAAACCCGAAGGGCCGACGGCCGTCGGCCCCGCCGTCCCAGGGCGCCCGGACGCCCATTTTTTCCAATCGACGCAAATTCTCCGTCGCCTGGCGAGGGTAATAAACAGCGGCAAGGGCGGCGGCGTGGGGCGTCACCACGGCGTCGTCGATGTGCCCCCATCCCAAATAAGATTTACCGTCGGGACTCTCGCAGGCGGACCATCCCCAAACCGGGGAACCCAACGAACGGGCGTGGAGGGTTTGGGCCCAGGCGAAATCGGCGGCCGACCGGCCCAAGGCCGAAGGTTTTTCGTCCACGAAGAGCCCGGAAACCATCTGCATGAACAACCCGCCCCCCTGCCAGCCGGGAACGAAATAGGAAAGGCCGTGCTTTTTTTCCCGATCGTGGTTTAAGGCGGACCAGCTTTCGGGGGGAATCTGACCCCGGCCGATGCCGTAGACATAACCGAAGCGGGTGTCCGCCCCCACGTAGCTGTAGTACCAATCCCACCCGCGTTGACGGACATCAAAATCCCGACGGTCCCGGCGCCACCCGCCTTTCAGCCAACGATGGGCGGGGTCGTAAAGTCCGCCCCAGTCCATGGGTTGGAGGACGTCGTCCACCGTGGGGGCGTATTCGGGAAACAACCCTTTGACCACCAATAAACCGCCCACCAAATGGGACAGGTGGTCCACGGTGGAAAATTGGTTTTCCGTCGGCTCCAGGGTGTCGACGTTGACCCAAGTGACGGGGAAACCATATCCCCAGCGTTCGATTTTCACCAGGCTCGTCAAAGCGCGGTCCAAACGCGCCCGGGCCTCGTCGTCGGTCAGGAGACCGGTGCGGGCGGCGACGGCGGTGGCCGCCAGGTAAAGGCCGACGTTGGTCAGGGAGGTGGAGGGAAGACGTCGGGCGGAATCGTAGGGAAGGCCCGATCCCTCGCCGACAAAATGGGCGAGGCAGGCCCAGGTGTCCCGGTAAACGCCTTTCAGGTAACGACGGTCCCGGCCGGCCAGGTCGCCGGCGGGGGAGGCGGTTGCCAACAGGAGGATCCCGAGGCCCAGGGGCGAGAGGCGCCGGTTCACCGAAAGGGAGGGCGTCGGCCCCCGGCGATCACAACCCGCGCCGCGCCGAAAGCGTCGAAGGAAGGCCCCCGCGGGGCGACCCGTATATAATCCGCGATTTTTTTACCCATGGGAACTCCCGGTGGAATTGATTGGGGGAATTAGGGGGGGGACAGCCGGTCGATGCCCATCAGCGTCCGGAGGGCCTCGGGCACCGCGACCGACCCGTCGGCGTCCTGGTAATTTTCCAGCACGGCCGCCAGGGTCCGGCCCACGGCCACGCCGGACCCGTTGAGCGTGTGCATCAGCGCCCGGGAGCCGTCGCTCTTTTTGTAGCGCAGGCCGATGCGCCGGGCCTGAAAATCCGTGAAGGTGGAGCAGGACGAAATTTCCCGGTAGGCCCCCTGCCCGCCGTTTTCGGCCGGGAGCCAGACTTCCAAATCGTAGGTTTTGGCCGAGGAAAACCCGAGGTCGCCGGTGCAGAGCTCCATCACCCGGTAGGGCAACCCGAGACGTTTCAGCACTTCCTCCGCGTGACCGGTCAATTTCTCCAGCTCCGCCAGGGAATCCTCGGGTCGGACGAAGCGGACGAGCTCGATTTTATTGAATTGATGATTTCGGATAAGCCCCCGGGTGTCTTTCCCGTAGGAGCCGGCTTCCCGGCGAAAGCAGGCCGTGTAGGCGCACAGGGCCCGGGGCAGGGTGGCCTCGTCCAGCGGCTCGTCCCGGTAGAGGTTGGTCAGGGGCACTTCCGCGGTGGGGATGAGGAACAAATCGTCGTCTTTGGTGGCGTAAAGTTCGTCGGCGAATTTGGGCAGCTGGCCGGTGCCGGTCATGGTCTGGCGGGTGACGAGGAACGGGGGGAAAATTTCCGTGTACCCGTGAACCCCGGTGTGGAGATCCAGCATGAAATGGATCAGCGCCCGCTCCATCTTCGCGCCGGCGCCCGAGAGGAGGGCGAAGCGGGCTCCGGAGAGCTTCGCGGCCCGGGCCATGTCCAGCACCCCAAGTTTTTCGCCGATGTCTTGATGGTCCCGGGGTTTAAAAGGAAATTTTTTGGGTTCGCCCCAACGGCGGATTTCACGGTTTTGTCCGGCGTCCGCGCCCACGGGTACCGACGGATGCGGAAGGTTCGGCAGGCCCAGCACCTTTTCATCCACCCGGGCCTGGGCCGCGGCGGTTTTTTCGTCCAAGCCCTTGAGACGGGTTTTAAGTTCCTCCATTTCCTTCAGGAGGGCCGTCGCGTCCTTCTTTTCCCGTTTGAGGCGCCCCATTTCGTCCGCGGCCTGATTGCGGCGGGCCCGCAGGGGTTCGGATTCCCCGTTGGCGGCCTTCCATTCGGCGTCGGCCGCGAGCAAATCCTCGAGGGCGGGCACGTAACGACCGCCCCGATTTTGAAGGGCTCGGCGAACGCTTTCGGGATCGTTGCGAAGGAATTTAATGTCCAGCATATTTCGGAATCCTACCAAATCGCGGGAAAAGGGTGAAAAGGACCGGTCAGGGGGCCGGGGTTTTTGAGACGGCTTCGTCTTTCCCTTTCAAGGTCAAAACGGCGATTTCCGGGGGAACGCCCAGTCGGACGGGCAGGACGCTGGTCCCGACGCCCGAGGTGACAAACATCGTTCGATCGCCCTCCCGGACGATCCCGGCCACGTAGCGCTGCCGGTAACGGGAGGGAACGATGGGCGCTCCCATGAGGGGCAAGCGCACCTGGCCGCCGTGGGTGTGCGCGGCCAGGGTGAGGCCGTTCAGACGGGGGATTTTCGGAAAAAGGTCGGGCCCGTGGGTCAGCACCAGGGCGGGCTCCCCCGCCGGAAGGAGGGCCAAGGTTTTCTCAACGTCGGGTCGGCGGGTCCACTCGTCGGCCAGACCGGCCACGTGGACTTTTCGCCCGTCCACGGTGATCGTGGCGACTTCGTCCTCCAGTACCCGAAAACCGGCGCGTTCCAAGGCCGTTCGAAGGCGGGGGCCGTTGTACCACCAATCGTGATTGCCAAGCACGGCGAACACCCCGCCCGGGGCGGAGAGGCCGGACAACGCCTCGGCCACGGTTTCCGGTTCCATAAAACGTCCGCCGAGGACCCCCAGGATCACGTAATCCCCCAACAGCGCCACCACGTCGGGTTTTTGGCGGTTTGCCAATTGAACCATGGATTTTATTTTCTGGGCGGTCATGTAGGGCGCCCCGCCATGAATATCGCCGATCGCCACCACCCGAAGGGGGCGCCCGCCGGGCCATCCGGGCAGGGGGATGTCCACCCGTTTAACAATGAGGCGATTGGGTTCCAGCCAGAAGGCGTAGAGCCCCAGAAGCGTCAGGGCGAAGAGAATCGCGGCGGGGACGCCGTAGGTGTAGCGGCGGCGCACGTCCCAAAGGCGGTCGGTCAGCCGGCGGGGCAAACGCCGCCGCTCGCTTTTAATACGTCGAGGTCGGGCGAGGGGAGAGTCCATAAAGGGGTGTCTCGGAATTATAGCTCTCCCGGATCAAAAAAAGTTCACCCCCCCCTTGACAAGTTTTAGGAACCGTGATACTTTCTACCTGCGGTTGCCCACGTGGGCATTTAAACTTTGCAATTTCGGCCCGGCCGCGCAGCGCCGGCCCCGACAGGAGGAGCATCCATGGGGATTTGGAAGGCACGGAAGGCCGCGGGGGTGTTGGCATCGGTGTTTTTGGCGGCGGGCGGAGCGCGGGCGGAGGGGGCGGGGGTGCGGCCAGCGAATCAAAGCGGGCCGTCCGAAGCGTACCGGCTCAATTGCGGGGCGGAAAACTTCGACTTCACGGACGGCGGGGGAAACTGGTGGATGAAGGACGAGCCCTTCACCGCTCTCTATCGATGGGGGTTCACGGGCGGCCAGGCCGGCGGCCAATCCACGGCCGACATCCAAGGCACGACCGAAGACGCCATCTACCAAACCCACCACTACGGACCCGCGGGCATGGCCTATCGATTGGAAGTTCCCAACGGCCGCTACACCGTCAAGCTCCATTTCGCCGAAACCTATTGGACCCAGCCCGGCCAGCGCGTCTTTGACGTCCAGGTGGAAAACCAATTGATCCAAAACGTGGACATCGTCGCCCGGGCCCCCGGGCAGAACCGCGCCTACGTGATGACCTTCACCGCCGACGTCACCGATGAAGCGCTGGACGTCTCTTTCCCCCGGGCGGTTGTGGACATGGCCATGATTTCCGGCATCGAGGCCCAGGTGGTCTCGGTCTCCGACGACAACTTCCTCGGATTCGTGGAGCGAAAACTTTTTTGGCTTTTCTGGAACGAAACGAATCCCTTGACGGGCTTGGTGAGCGACCGCGTGGACAACTGGCGCCCCTTGACCGGCGGGGCGGCCAGCATCGCCTCCACCGGATTTTCTTTGAGCGCCTTGACCGTGGCGGCCCAACGGGGCTGGGTGCCCCGGGACCAGGCTCTCCAGCGGGTCAAAAACACCCTGGCGACCTTCGCCGGGTCCTCCTTCGCCCAACCGGGGCAAACCGTTTTTCTTCCCCATTTGCAGGGCTTCTGGTACCACTGGATCGACCGGGACACCGGCGCCCGCGCCTGGGATTCGGAAGTCTCGACGGTGGACTCCGCCCTCCTTCTGATGGGCGCCCTGGAAGCCAAGGAATACTTCAAAACCGACGCCACCGTCGGCGCCATGGTGGATGCCATTCAAAACCGGATGAATTGGTCCTGGTGGCTGAACCGGGTGCCGGCGGGGCAGGGCGACCCGGCCTGGGAAGGCCAATTCGTCACCATGGCCTGGGTCCCCGAAGTTCGCAACGACCCCCACTATTATCCCGCGGATCCCGCCATCGGCGGTTCCTTCACCCGGGCCCGATGGAACGGCTATTCGGAAAGCGTCTTCGTCAATCTCTTGGCCATGGGCGCGCCGACCAGCGCCATCAGCACGGCGGCCTGGACCAACATGGGTCGCTCCTGGGTCGATCAATACGGTTACACCAACCTTCACCAGGCGCCCCTTTTTGAACACCAATATCACCACCTGTTCTACGATCTACGGAACAAACACGACGCCTTTGCCGATTACGGGGAAACCACCCGTCGCGCCACCCTGGCCAATAAAAACTATTGCCAAACCGTCCCGGGATACGCCGCCGACCGCTGGGGCGTCACCTCGGCGGACAATCCCGCCAACGATGAGTATAAATTCGATTACGGCGTTCCCCCGGGCGGCAACGCCGACGGCACCGTGGCGCCCACGGCGGCCCTTTCGTCCATCGTGTTCACGCCCACGGAATCCATCCGGGCGGCCCGCCACATGTATTTCCAATACAAACACGACATCTGGGGTCGCTACGGGTTCACGGATTCCTTCAACGTGAACGCCCAGGCCCGTTCCAAGAGCGCCCTCAGTCTGGACAACGGGGCCATGCTGTTGGCCATCGAAAATTATCGATCGGGATTGATTCGCAACACCTTCGCCCGCACGGCGACCGCCACCCGGGGGCTGGCCCGGACGGGTTTTTCCGCCTACGACGGCAAACCCTATTACCCCGCCTCCTCCTACATCGCGGGGAATCTTCCGGCCTACGCCTTCGACGGCAATCCGGCCACCCGCTGGGAATCCGAATGGTCGGACAACCAATGGCTCGCGGTGGACTACACGACCCCGCGCCTGGTGAACCGGGCGCGCCTCACCTGGGAAACGGCCCATCCGGCCCAGGAACGCATCGAGTACTCATCGGACGGGAACACCTGGGTCGCGGCCAGCGCGACGGTCAATTCCGACGGGGGAGACGACACCATCACTTTCCCGGCGGTCCGCGCCCGATTTTTCCGCGTGAAGGGCCTCGCCCGGGCGACCCCCTGGGGCAATTCCCTCTTTGAGTGCGTCTTTGACTACGACGCGAATCTTCAACAAAGCACCTACTTCGGGGGCACCGGCAACTCCGTCATCAACGACGTGGTGACCGACGTGAACGGCAACGTGTACGTGGCCGGCGCCACAACCTACGGCCATCCCACGACCGCGGGGGCCTACGGCGCCACTTACAGCGGAGGGACCTGGGACGCCTTCGTGTCCAAATTCAGCCCCAGCGGCCAGCTTCTCTACAGCACCTACCTCGGTGGATCGGCGGAAGATTCCGCCGCCGCCCTCGCGGTCGACGCCCAAGGAATCGTGACCGTGACGGGATTGACCTATTCCGCCAATTTCCCGACCACGGCCAACGCCGTGGACCGGACCCTCGGCGGAGAACGGGACGCCTTCGTGGCCCGCTTGAGCGCTTCGGGCGGTTCCCTTCTTTATTCGACTTATCTGGGGGGCAATTCCTGGGATTACGGGCAGCAAATCGCCCTGGGCCCGACCGGGGACATTTTCATGGCGGGCTTTACGCACGGAGACTTTCCGACGACGCCCGGCGCGGCCCAGACCGTCTTCGGCGGCTACGGCGACGCCTACGTGGTTCATCTGTCCACCGGCGGCGCTCTTCTCTACAGCACCTATCTCGGCGGCCAAAGCTGGGACGGGCCGGGGGGCATCGCCGTCGACGCCCAAGGGAGCGCCGTGGTGGCGGGGAACACGCACTCGATTGATTTCCCCACCACGGTGGGGGCGTACGATCGGGCGTGCGACAACTGCGCCACCAACTACAGCACGGACGGGTTTGTGGCCAAAATATCGCCGACCGGCGCCGGTCTGGTCTTTTCGACCCTGTTGGGCGGCGCGGCGGCTCCGTCGAGCGAGGGGTTGAACGGCGTCGCCTTGGATGCCCAGGGTCGCGTGGCGGTGGTCGGCGTCAGCAACGCCGCCGACTTTCCGACCACGTCCAACGCCTATCGTCGAACGGCCTCGGGGGGCTACGACGTCGTGGCGGCCCTGTTGAGCGCCGACGGATCCCAATTGCTCTACGGCACCTACTTGGGCGGGGCCGGCAACGACCGCGCCATGGATATGGTGACCGATCCCCAGGGGAGGATTTACGTCTCCGGTTATACGGATTCGGTGAATTTCCCCACAACGTCCGGCGCCCCGCAAACCGCCCGGGCGGGAGGCGTGGACCTCTTTTTGGCCAAAATCGGCCCGAACGAGGGTTTGATGTATTCAACGTACCTGGGCGGAACGGGCAACGAATCCCCCGTGGCCGCCCTGGCGGCGGACGGGTTCGGCCGACTTCGCTTGGCGGGCGCCTCGGCCTCCAGCAATTTCCCCATGACGGTGAACGCGCCCCAGCCGCTCTTGGCCGGGGGGACGGACGGCGTTTTGGCGACCTTCGCCTCCCTGTATCCCTTGCCCGGGGGCGGCGGCGCGCCGGCCGTGGCCGCTCCGCCCGCCGACGCCGAGTTCCGTTTGGGGGATGTGTACGTGTATCCCAATCCGTCCTCCGGGGTTCCGCCCCGGGTGCACATCGAGGTTGGGCTGGCGGATCAGGTGCGCGTTCGGGTGTTTAACGCCCTGGGCGAAACGGTGTCGGACGCGGTCCTGACGGACGCGCCCGCGATCGTGGACGACGGCCAGGGCGCCCAATACGCCTACGAGCCAACCTTGGACGCCCAATTGCCATCGGGCATTTACACGGTGTCCATCGTCGCTTCCAAACGCGACCACGAGGATCTGCGGGCGCGGGCGAAGTGGGCGGTGGTGCGATGAACGGCGACGGACGGACGGAGAGGAGAGCGACCATGAAAAAATGGACCGTGGCGATTTTGATGGCGGTGGCGGGGTCGTTGTCGGCGGCGGAACGTCCGGGGGCGGCGTTCCTGTCCATGGGCGTCGGGGCGCGGGCCGCGGCCTTGAGCTCGGCCTACACCGGGGTGGCGGACGACACTTCCGCTTTGTACTGGAACCCCGCGGGACTGGCGGGGTTGACCCATCGGGAAGGCTTGCTGTCCTACGCGGCGAGTTTTTCCGACCAACGTCACAACTTCGCGGGTTACGCCCAGCCGACCCAACGGGGGGCCTTCGGTCTCGGTGCGGTCTATCTGGGGCAGGGGCGTTTGGAGGGGCGGGGGGCCGATCGACAGAAAACCGGTTCTTTCGGCGCGGCGGACACGGCTTTTATCGTCGGAGCGGCCCGCCGTCTTTCGCCGGGCTTGAGCGCCGGGGCCAATCTCAAGCTGATCCGGGAAACCATCGGGTCGGAAACCGCCCAAGGAATGGCTCTGGACCTGGGGGCCACCTATCGGCCGCCGGTGCGCTGGTTGCAAACGGGGGCGGCGGTCCGAAACCTGGGCCCCGGCCTCTCCTTCGCTCGGGAAAAATTCGCCCTGCCGGCCACCCTCACGGCCGGAGCGGCGGCTCGTTTGTCAAACCTGGGGTTGGCGTCTTTTGACATCGATTACAAACTGGTGGAGAAAAAAGCCGAAGCCAAGGCCGGGTTCGAATGGTCGCCCGGATCGGCTTTTGCCCTTCGGGCCGGCTACGCCTCGCCCCTGGCGGGCGCGGGCGTCGGCGCGTCGGGGTTCGTGTGGGGGTTGGGCGTGGCCCACGGTCGTTACCGATTGGACTACGCCATGGTTCCGGGCGAGGCCCTGGGGGACACCCAGCAAGTCAGCCTGCGGGTCGGCTTCTAAATACGATTCCAGGGTCCCGCGGGGGGCGCGTCTTTTATATCATCCGTCGGTAATGAATCCGACGGCTCCTCCGGACCCGCTTGTTTGCCACCGTTGCCGTCGCCCCCTGGCGTCCGGCGAGGGGCGGCCCGTCGCCCTCTTCTACCGACTGGCGGCGGCCCTCTCCCTGGGGCCCGTTCACGCGGGCATGTGGTTGTGGACGGATTTAAACAACCCCCATTGTCGATCCTGTCGACGCTGGGTATCGTTTTTGGCCCTGGTCCTGGCGACGATGGCCTTGGCTTTGGCGGGATGGGGATTTCGGTGGGCGTTTCGGGAAAAGCTCTTGTTCAACGGCTGAGGGGAACCCCCGCCGTTTCAGCCGGGAAACAGTCGACGGTCGCCGGGCGCCGGCAAATCCCCGGGGCCCCGGGCGCTGAGGCCCAAATCTTTGATTATTCCGTCGGCGATGCCGTAAATCCATCCATGAACCGATAACGGCTGACGCCGTTTCCAGGCCGACTGGACGACGGTGGTGCCGCAGAGGTTGATTAGTTGAGCCGTTACGTTCAGTTCCGCCAGCCGGTTGAGCCGGGCGTTTTGAGTCGGCAATCGGCTCAGTTCGTCCCGGTGCAGGTGGGCCACGTCCTGCACGTGGCGAATCCAATTGTCCGCCAACCCCAGGGAATCCTTCCGAAGAGCCGCTCCCACGCCCCCGCACCCGTAGTGCCCACATACAATAATGTGTTTGACTTTCAAGACGTCCACGGCGAATTGAATCACCGATAAACAATTCAAGTCCGTGTGGACCACCAGGTTCGCCACGTTGCGGTGGACAAACACGTCCCCCGGGAGAAGCCCGGTGATTTGATTGGCGGGGACCCGGCTGTCGGAACAGCCGATCCAGAGGTAATGGGGTCGTTGTTGGCGGGAGAGCTTCTTAAAAAACGTCGGATCCTGCCGCTGAACCTTTTGGGCCCAACGGCGGTTGTTTTGAAGCAGTCGGTCGACGGGGTTCATGGATGTTTTAAAAAAAATCGGAAAGGGAGGGATTCGAACCCTCGGTACGGGTTTACCCCGTACAGCGGATTAGCAATCCGCCGCCTTCAGCCAGCTCGGCCACCTTTCCATGGGGGTTTCGGCCCCTCTGGGGCCGCCCATGGCCCCAAGGCTGTCCCTTTCCACACCCTCCGACAAACGGGTGCCCCACCGATCGGGGAGGCAAAAAGGGGCGGCAGCTATCGCCGCTGTGCTCTTGGGGCCAGATAAATTGGTTCCGTCCAACAACGGAGCGTATTTTACCTTTTCCCTAGGCCCAATGACGCCTTGAAATTCCTACCGGCAAGCCTATACTGAAGCAAGGACAAAATTATGATTCCCGAGGCGTTAAATAAAAAGGGATTTACCTTGATTGAACTGATGCTCGTGGTGGCGATCATCGGCCTCTTAGCGGCTATCGCCATCCCCAAGTTCGCCAACCTGGTGGTCAAAGCCAAGGAAGCGGCGATCAAAGGACAATTGGGCACGATTCGAAGCGCGCTATCTATCTACTACAGCGATAACGAAGGAATACATCCCTCCACAAACTACGGCGCGCTAAGGACTTCATTGACCACCGGTGGAAAATATCTGGATGAGATTGAGACTTTCTCAATTCCCACCGTGCCGGGGCATCGGGGCCACCCCAATTTCAATCCGGGCAGTGTTAATGACGTATTTTTTGGAAATGCCGCAAGTGGCGGCGAGTGGGCTTATCTCCTCACCAGCCGGACCATTGTCGTCAATTGCACTCATACCGACTCGAAAGGGACGACCTGGAGTTTGTGGTAAAAAAGTTTTTCCTTGTGCTCGTCCGTTCCACGGAGCCTCCTCAAATATTTACCAGGCATGCCGGTCTTTTCTTGGGAGGTTCTTCCCGTTTCGTCGGCGCTCGGGGGTCTGACGCCGGCCGTTATTGGCCCATTTTTCCCGATGGCGGCGGACGATCTCCGTGGCTTCTTCGACGGTGTTCACGCAATGGGGAATGACGAGATCCCGGGGGTCCGCCAGGGGCGGTTTCGCGCGGAGCATGTGCCGACGGGCCCAATCCACAAGGTCCGCCCATTGGGGGCCCACGAAAACGAGGGGCGTGTTGTAAATTTTCCGCACCTGAAGCAGTTGCCAAATCATCATGGCTTCCAACGTCGTTCCGATGCCCCCGGTCACGACGAGGAAGGCGTCGGACAGGAGAACGAAGTGCTGCAAACGGGAGAAAAAAGTCCGGTGCTCGTAGGAGGTTCCGACGAAAGGGTTTGCTTTCTGTTCCGCCCGAAGGTCCACCCGGATGCCGATGGACGATTTCTGCCCCCGCCCCGCGCGGAGGGCCCCCTCGTTGGCGGCCCGCATGAGGCCCGGGCCCCCGCCGGTCACGATGTCGCACCCCATTCGCGCCAAAGCCAGCGCCAACTGCCCCGTGTGCCGGTAGGCCAAGGTGCCGGGGCGCGCCCGGGCGGAACCGAAAATCGTGACCCGATAGCGGGGGCGTCGTCGAGGACGCAAGCGGGCGAGATCGTCCACGGCCTGCCACAGTTTAAATATGGAATCGCCCACCACGCGTTTGGCGAATTCCTCATCGGAGAAGTAGACGGTTTCGGGTTCGGACCGGCCCATGCCCCTATTCTAGCTCTTCGGGATTGTCCCGTTGACAGCGTTCCCTTCCGGGGATACGTTTAAGGCGGAACAACGCGATGGAAAACCTTCATTCACACTCTTTTACCCCTCGGCGGCGCCTTTTCATCAGCGCGAGCTTTCAGGGAAAACTTCTTTGGGGCATCGCCGCCGCCACGTTGCTTTCGTTCGCTCTACTGGCGGTGGATTATTACGTCTTCTTTGGCCGGAACGTGCCCACGAGCCCCTGGGACCCCGAAATGATGTGGATCTTTCTGAAAGCCAATCGGCCGTTGATCATCCAACTCGTGGTCTTTGTGACGGTCCTGTGCGCGATCACCCTCGTGTTGTCCCATCGCGTCGCGGGCCCTCTTTACAGCCTGGAAAAATCGATAAAAATCGTCCAAGAGGGAAACCTGGTCCACCGGGCCCGATTTCGAAAACGGGACGAGTTGTCCCACCTGCGCGACGCCTTCAACGCCATGTTGGACGCCGTGCACGGGAAGGTGTTGAAAGACCGGGACGCCGTGGCCGCCGCCCGCCGGGAAATCGAACCCCTTCTGGCCCGGCCGGACCTCAACCCCGAAACCAAAGCCCAGCTGGAGCGGATCAAATCCCATTTGGAATCCGTGACCCGCGGGTTCACGCTGTAAACCACGATTCCGGAAAAAAAACGGGCCGGTTCCGCCGAGGCGGAACCGGCCCGTCGCGTTTTTGAAAGGAGTTATTTCTTCGCCTGAATACCTTCGATCACCAGATCAATTTTCACGTCGTTGGCGACCACCAGGTTGCCGTTGTCCAGGGTTTTGCTCCAACTCACGCCGAAGTCCTGCCGGTTGATGGTCAATCCGCCCTCCACGCCGATGCGGGTGTTGCCCCAGGGGTCCTTCACGGGGCCGTTGATGGTGAAGGGGATTTTGACGTCCTTCGTCACGCCTTTGATCGTCAATTTGCCCGCGGCTTCGTAGCCCAGGCCCTGTTTGACGATCTTGGTGCTTTCAAAGGTGATGTCCGGGTTCTTGGTCGCGTCGAAGAAATCCGGCGAGCGAAGGTGATTGTCCCGATCGTTGTTGTCCGTGTTGATCGACGCCGTCTTGATCGTGACCTTTACGGAGGATTTGGAGATGTCCTTCGCGTCGTATTGAATCGTGCCCGTGTAATCCTTGAACTGGCCTTTGGTGGTCGTCACCATGAGGTGTTTGACGGCAAAACCGACCGACGAATGGGCGTTGTCGATGGTGTAGGTGTCCGCGGCCCGAAGCGAACCGAGGGTGGCCAAGGCGACGGCGAAAAGCAGACTTTTGCGAAACATGAAGCCTCCTTGAGTGTGGGATTCGTTAAAGGGGTTGCGTCTAACTTAACGCGACGGCTTGGAAAAAGTTCCCGCGGACGGGCCCGTTTTTCGGCGGATCGCCCAAATTATATAACTTCCGCTCCCGCACAAAAGCAGGAAGGCCACCAGGCCCACGGTCAAATCGGATCGGTTGGACGCGAGGGATTCGTGCACCAGCATCAGATCGATTTTGGGCGCCCCTTCGACCAACACCCCCGTGATCAAAAAATCCCCGCCGTCCAAAATCTCGCACTGAAACAACGGCCGAGGTCCGGGGCCGGCGCCTTCGGGGACCATCAAAACCGGCACCGGAAGACCCGTGAGCGATTCCTGAATGGAAACATTGAGAAGGGGCGCGCCCTCCTTGGGAAGAGCGCCGACCGGCATTCCGAAGTATATTCCCGGCGACAACTTCAAGATTTGGCTTCCCGGAAGGGTCAACCGGTGGGCGCCCCGGGTGGCCCGGCGCAGCACGTCGCCGCCCGCCACGGAAAGCAACACCAGTCCCAAAGCGATCAAACCGACCCCCAGGGCCGTGCCCCATCGACGGGTGTTCACCGCCGGCGAGGGGCCCGCCGGGGGGAGGTGTTGCCAAGAGGGAGTGGTCATGGGGAGTCCTTTAGGAGAGATGTCGGCCGCCGTCGACGCGCAATGTTTCGCCGGTGACGAAATCCGTTTCAACAAGAAAAAGGACGGCCTTGGCCACCTCGGCCGGTCCGCCCCAACGGCGGAGCGGCGTGGCGTCGATGACTTCCCGATGGGCGGCCCGGGAAAGACCGGCCGGAGCCAGGATGGGTCCCGGAGCGATGGCGTTGACCAAAACGCGGGGAGCCAGTTCGAGGGCCAGGGTTTCCGTCAAACCTTTCACGGCGGCTTTGGCGATGTAATAAGGACCGTAGCCCTTGTAGCGGGGCCGGCCCGAGGCGGCCACCCAGTCGGTAAAGTTGATAATTCGGCCGGCGCCGTTTTTTTCCATGGCGGGCGCGGCCACATGGGCCAAACGGTGGGCGCTTTCCAGATCGACCGACAGGGAACGACGCAACGCCCGCGTCGCCGCGCCGGGCCGCCGAAGGGCCGCCAGCGACGTTCGCTCGTAAAGGGAGGCCATGTTGATCAACACGTCCAGGCGTCCCCACCGTCGAAGAACGGCCGCGACCAGCCGCCGGGCCTCGATGTCCCGGGCCAGGTCGGCCCGGAGAAGGAGGGTTTCCCCGCCGCGCCGCTGGATGGCCCGGGCGGTTTTTTCCGCCGCGTTTCGGGAAAAACGATACGACAGCGCCACCCGGCACCCGCGTGCGGCCAGGGCCTCGGCCACGGCGCCGCCCACCCGGGCCGCGCCCGTGATCAACGCCGTTTTGCCTTTCGGATCCATGTCAGTTCGGGAATCCCTTTTCCGGAAGGCCGTCGACAAGGGCCTCCAAAACCGTGATCGTGGGAGCGCCCGCCACCCATTCGGGGATTCGGCGCAAAAGCTCGCCGATGTGGGAGGACGCCATGTGCCGGTCGATGTCCGACTGGCTTCGCCAACGTTCCACCGTCATGAAAAACGCCGGGTCCCCCGCGTCGCGATGGACGACGTACATCAAACACCCGTCCTCGCGCTGGCTCTCCCGGGCGACCCGCCGGAGGGCGTCCTCCAAAAATTTTTCCGATCCTTTTTTGGCCCGGGCTTGGGCCACCACGGTCAATGGGCGCACGGCGCCTCCTTCCTGGGGAAACGACAAGTGATTTAAGCAAAAAAGATAGAATTTGCGGGCCGTGAAGATCCCCGACAT
>DAOQNO010000008.1:0-15676 GCA_035332125.1 Elusimicrobiota bacterium
GGGATTGTACGTGAGCCGCAGGTAGCCGCCGCCCCCGTTGTATTGAATGGGGTAGAATCCCGTAAAGGTGGAGGTCCACACCCACGTCGTTTGGTTCATGATGTAGGTGCCGGGCGTGGCCGTGGTGATAATGTCGGGGTTGGGAAAACCCGCGTAATAAATGCCCGTCGGATCGAAACGACCAACGGGGCCCGCCGCGCGATCAACACGCCACCAAGTGTTGGACGCCGGATTCACCGTTTCCCAAACGGCGTCGGCGTCCACCGCCCCCGACTGAAGATGGAGGGTCGTCGTGTTGGCGAAGAGGAAGTAACCGCCGGGCGGAATCGTGGTGTTGATGTAATTGGCGTCGATTTTGTGTTTGGCGAACTCGGCGGTGGAATTGACGTAGGATTCGGAACTGTTCCGGGTCATGTAATAGTGAAGGTTCAGTTTGGTCGCGTCCCAGGTCCACGTCGTGGGATTAAAGATTTCCACCCATTCCTGGTTGAAGTTGGGATCCGTGGCGCTCACGGAACTGCCCACGACCCGGCTGATCACCGGGTTCGAATTCCACCAAAAGGTGGTGTCCACCCGCCCGTAAAGGCTCATGGGAAGAACGAAATTGACGGTGGACGGATTGTGGTCGTATCCCACGTAACCGGTCTGTTTGACGGTGTAATACACCTGGCCGCTGCTCACGTCCCGGGCCCGAATCGTGTAGGTCCCCGGACGAACCGCGAATTCGTAATAGCCCGATCCGTTCGGTTGGACGGTTATCATTTGGCCCAGCGTCTCGATGGTGTCGATCACGATGCCGTTGGCGGCCCCGGAAAGCGGGATTCCGGCCGTGGAGGTGACGGTGCCGACGAATTTAACCTCGCCCCGGGTGCGAACGGGGTTTTCCTTGAGTCCCGTCACATCGACCACCTTCCACACCGACCCGTCCTTCCACATGACGCCCACTTTGATCCGTTTCAGTCCGGCTTCCGTCTGATAGGGCGTGGCCACGGCCATGGCGACCAGATCGCCGGAAGAAGGATCCCGGTAAACGCGGTCGACGTAGGCCCCGCGGTAGTATTTGACCGTGCCGACCTGGACCGTTTCCGGGCCCGGCGTGTAATAGGGGTCGTAATAAATATACGGTTTCCCGCTTCCGCCGGGCTGGTAATAGGTCGGCGCGCCCTGGGCGCGGAGTCGATAATAGGGGAGCACTTGAAGGGCTTCCAGTTTTTCGCGAGCCAAGGTCGTGGCCACTTGTTTGGTTTGGCTCATGAAAATGGATTGGGAAATGCCGCGGAACACCTTGAGGGAGCCGAAAATTCCGACCGCGAGCAATACGGCGGCCACGATCAACTCCGTCATCGTGACGCCTTTGTTGTTGCCCATCGAATAGGTCATGTTATCCCCGCACTTGGACTTTGGGATCGAGAGAAAAAAGCCCGGTGGTCCCGTTAAGTATACATCATGAAAACGCGACCCTCGACTTCTTCGTTTCATTCCCTTGCGGCGAAATGGCCAAGCCCGGTTCCACCGACTTTTAAATGCCTTGTATTGATTTTTTTCTTCCCTACCGATCCCGCCGACGTCGCCGATCGGCCCCCCCCTTGACAAGCCGACGGGGACCCGGTTTGCGGGGTCCGTCGGTAATTGATAATCTTGAATCGGCGCGGGAACTTTTTTCCCCGTCGGGGTTTAGAATGGACGAGGCACGGAAACAGGAATTCAAGACCAAGGCGCTCCCCCTGGTGGACGAAATGTACGGGGTGGCCCTTCGCATGACCCGGAATCCCCAGACGGCCGAAGACCTGGTGGCCGAGGCTTTTTCCCGGGCGTGGAAAAACCTGACCCAATTCCAACCGGGGACCAATTTGCGGGCGTGGATGTATCGGATCATGACCAACGCCTACATCAACGATTTTCGGAAGAAAAACCGGGAACCGGAGAAGGTGTCCGTCGACGCTTACGAGAAATTGGACGAGTTCCACCTTTTCAACCGACTGTCGTCGGAAGCTCCGGCGGCCCCGGACCCCGTGCGGGACGTCATCGGCCGGCTGACCAACGAGGATTTTCGCGCGGCCCTGGACGCTTTGCCGGAAGAGTACCGGACGGCGATTGTGCTTTACGATCTCCAGGGGCTTTCCTACGACGACGTGGCGAAGGCCCTGGACATCCCGATCGGAACCGTGCGGTCGCGCCTGGCCCGGGGCCGGCGACAACTTCAGGGGGCGCTCTACCGCCACGCGGTGGACGCCGGATTGGTGGAGGCTCAACGATGACCGACCACGAATGCGATAAAATTCTGGACCACGCGTACGAATTTCTCAATCGGCGGGACGTGACCCCCGCCGAGGAGGCCGCCTTTCGGAAGCACCTGAGCGACTGCCCCCCCTGCGGCGACAAATTCGAATTCGAGCGGAAATTGCTGGAGCGGCTCAAAGCCGCCGGCGGGTGTCAATGCCCCGAGGGGTTGAAAGCCCGGGTCCAGTCCCTTCTGGAACGGATTTAATCCCTTCGTGTTCCCCGTCGCGGCCCTCACCGCCTACCTGAGCATCCTCGCCGTTCTTTCCCTTTACGGCTTCCATCGCTACTGGATCTTGTTCCTCTATTGGCGCCATTATAAATCCCGCGCCCCGCTGCCGACGCCGCCGGACCCCATCGAATGGCCCCGGGTGACGGTACAGCTCCCGTTGTACAACGAGTTCTACGTGGTCGAGCGCCTGTTGGCGTCCGTGGCCGCGCTGGACTATCCGTCGAACAAACTTCAAATCCAGGTTTTGGACGACTCCACCGACGAGAGCCGGGCGTTGGCCGAACGGCTCGTGGCCGAACACCGGGGACGGGGCCTGGAAATCCAACACGTGGCCCGGAGCGACCGGCGGGGGTTCAAGGCCGGCGCCCTGGCCAACGGACTGAAAAGCGCCACGGGCGAATTCGTGGCCATCTTTGACGCGGATTTCCTCCCCCCGGCGGATTTCCTCCGCCGGACCCTTCCGTGGTTCGTCGATCCCGGCCTCGGCATGGTGCAGGCCCGGTGGGGCCACGTGAACACGGGCTACTCCCTCCTTACCCGACTTCAGGCTCTCCTGTTGGACGGCCATTTTCTCCTGGAACACACGGCCCGAAATCGTTCGGGCGCCTTTTTCAACTTCAACGGGACCGCCGGGGTTTGGCGCCGCCGGACCATCGAAGAAGCCGGCGGCTGGGCCGACGATACCCTCACCGAGGACCTCGACATCTCCTATCGGGCCCAAATGATTGGTTGGCGATTCCTCTTTTTGCCCGAATTGGTCTGCCCGGCGGAGCTCCCGGTCGACATGGGGGCCTTCCGCAACCAGCAACACCGCTGGACCAAGGGCGCCCTTCAGGTGGCCAAAAAAATTCTCCCCGCTCTCTGGAAAAGCCCCGCGCCTTTTTTTGTCAAATTGGAAAGCACCGTGCATTTGACGTCCAACCTCGCCTACCCCCTGGTGCTCCTCTTTTCCCTCCTTCTCTTTCCAAGCCTGGTGGCCCGGCGGGCCCTGGGGTGGCCCCTCTGGGTGGGGGCGATCGAATTAACGGCCTTCGCGCTGACGACCGCGTCCCTCCTGCTTTTTTACTCGGTGGCCCAACGGGAAGCCTTCGGCGGGCCCCTGCGGCTGCGGGCCAAGGATTTGCCCGCCCTCATGGCTTTCGGCGTCGGCATGTGCGTCAACAACGGCCGGGCGGTGTTCGAAGCGTTCTTCAACGTTTCGACCGAATTTCGCCGCACCGCCAAATTCAATATTCGAAAACCCGGCGAGGCCTGGCTCGCCAAAAAATACCGTTCCGCCCGACCCGTCGGGGCCCTCGAACTGATGGTGGGCGGCTACCTGGCCGCCGCCATGGCCTGGTCCCTTCGGGCGGGTTATTACTGGTCCCTGCCGTTTCTTTCGATTTTCCTGGCCGGCTATCTTTACGTCGGCTTTCTCAGCCTTCGGCACGCCTTTCAACGGGCCTGAAACCCGCCCGTGCCCGCGCTTCCCGCCCTGGCCCTGGCCCTGGAGGGGGTTTGGATCGCCTCCCTGGGTCTCCGCCCCTGGCGCGCCCACCCCGGTGGTTTTTTGGCCGTCTTTGCCGCGGCTTTTTTCCTCTATCTCCCGGCGGTCCGCCGGACGCTGAAACGCCCTCAATCCCTGGGTCTGATTTTGGCGGCGGGCGTCTTATTCCGATTGACCGCCTTTCTCTCCCCGCCCAGCCTTTCGGACGATATTTACCGTTATCTGTGGGACGGTCGGGTGCAGGCGGCCGGCCACAACCCCTACCGTTTTGCCCCCGACGCACCGGAACTGGGCTCCCTTCGAAACGCCGAACACACCGGCATTAACCACAAGTCCGTTCCCACGATTTACCCGCCGCTCGCCCAGGCGGTGTTTCGCCTCGCCGTCGCCCTTTCGCCCACGTTGACGGCCCAGCGGGTCGCCTTTCTCCTCTTCGATTTGGCCCTTCTTTTCCTTTTGCCCTCGTTCCTACGCGCCCGGGGGCTTCCGCCGGAGCGTTGCCTGGTGTACGCCTGGCATCCCCTGGCCGTGGCCGAGTTCGCCTCCTCGGGCCACCTGGACAGTCTGGGCCTCTTTTTTCTTTTCGCCGGACTCCTGGCGTTCCACCGTCGGAAGTTCGTCCAAGCCGGCGTTTTCAGCGCCCTTTCTTTTCTCGGAAAACTGGGGTCGGCCGTGCTCCTCCCCTGGCTCCTTTTCCGACGGGAAGGACGGCGGACGGCCGTGTTGATGGCCCTGGGGATCGGAGCGGGGTACGCCTTCTACCTCACGCCGCCCTTGACGGAAACCTTCGCCTCCCTGTTCGCCGGAACCCGCACCTACGCCCGGGACTGGTCCTTTAACGCGGGAATATACGCGGCGCTTTCCGCCGCGACCGGGGCGCCGGGACGTTGGCTGCGCCTGGGGGTGGGACTCCTTTGGACCGTCGCGGCCCTGGGATTGGCCCGGCGGTTCAAAGACCCCCTGGCCTACGCGGCCGGGGCCGTCGCGCTGGCGTTGGCCTTAAGTCCCGTCGTGCACCCCTGGTACGCCCTGTGGCTTTTGCCGTTCCTTTGCTTCTTCCCCCATCCCGCCGGACTAGCCTTCACGGGGGTGGTGGCCCTTTCCTATCTTGTTCTCGCCGTCTACGATCGCACCGGCCGGTGGGCTCTGCCCCCCTGGGTGCCGATCGTGGAATACGGGACGACGTACGGTCTTTGGTTCTTCGCCCTCCGACGGCGACCCGCGCGGATTCCCGGGAATTCCGTCCCCGATTTCCCCGTCCGACCCGCCATCGTGATCCCCGCTTTCAACGAGGAAAAAGCCATCGGGGCCGTGCTGGGCGAAATCCCCCGGGATCGAACCCCGCAAATCATCGTGGTGGACAACGGGTCGACCGATGGCACCGCCGACGCCGCCCGGTCCCGGGGCGCCTCCGTCGTCGCCGAACCCCGCCGGGGATACGGCCGGGCGGTCCAAGCCGGCGCCCGGGCCCTGTCCTCGGACCGGAACGTGTTGGTGATCCTGGACGGGGATCATTCGGATTTCCCGGAAGACCTGCCGTCTCTTCTGGGGCCCCTGGAACGAAACGAGGCGGACTTGGTCATCGGGTCCCGGGTCCTGGGCGGGGCGCCCCGGGACTCCCTGACGCCTCAACAGCGGTTCGGCAATTGGCTGTCCTGCCGACTCCTCGCCCTTCTTTTTGGGCAATCCTTCACCGACCTGGGTCCCTTCCGGGCCCTGCGGCGGGATCTCTTTGATCGGCTCGGTTTGACGGACCCCACGTACGGGTGGAACGTTGAAATGCAGATCAAAGCCCTGCGGGCCGGCGCCCGGGTGCGGGAGGTTCCGGTCCGTTACCGTCGACGGATCGGGGTTTCCAAGATCTCGGGAACGGTGAAGGGCACGGTCTTGGCCGGGATCAAAATTCTCTGGACCATCGCCCGGGAGGCCGGGACCCCGGCGCCGGATTCCCCCGAAAAATGGTAAAATGCCCCTAGAAAAGATCGCCGAATCGGGGAACTCTTTTCGCTCCGGCGCGTTCCAGGAAGTGAGAATTTTTCGCGAAAGGGAGGACGCCATGTTCGGACCCGGCTGTGGTTGCTAGTTAAACGGGGAGATGAAAGAGTGCTTTCATCTCCCCGTTTTCTTTTGAATCCCCGTCCGTTCGCGACGGGACGCGAGAGCCCGTGAGTCCCTTTCGGCGGGCTCTCGTTGTTTTTTTAAAAGCCCCGGTGCCGGGGTTGGTGAAAACCCGACTCACGCCGGTGTTGACCGCCGAAGAAGCGGCCGGGTTTTACCGGGCCCTGGCCCGGGACACGATGGCCGCGGTGCGGGAGTGGGCGGATTTAAGCGAAGGACACCGACCCTGGGGGGCGTACCAATCCCACCCCCGCTTCCCGGACCTTCGGTGGGCCGGACACCCGGTGCCTTTTTTTGAACAGGAAGGCGCCAATTTGGGGGACCGGCTGAACCACGCCTTTGACCGGATGTTCCGCGAGGATCACCGCCAAACCGTCGTCATCGGTTCCGACGCTCCCGAAATAACGGTCGATCGATTGACCGAGGCTTTTCAATCGTTGGATCGCCACGACGCCGTGATCGGGCCGGCCCGCGACGGCGGTTATTATCTTCTGGGCCTTCGCAAGTCCCGCCCCGCCCTGTGGACCGACATGCCCTGGTCCTCCGACGGTGTTTTGGCGGAGACGGTGCGGCGGTTGGACGGGGCGGGACTTTCCCACGCGCTGTTGGACGTTTTGGACGATATCGACGGGCCGGAAGACGTTTCGGCGCTGGCCCACCGCCTCAAGGAAGCGGGCGCCCGGTGCCCCCACAGCCGCGACGCCCTTCTCAAACTCAACACCGGGAGAATCCCATGAGCGACTGGTCCCTCTATTACAACCCGCGGTGCGGCACCTGCGTCAAGGTCAAGGAACGCCTGGAGGCCCGCGGGGTGTAACCCCGGGTGATTGAATACCTCAAGCAAGCCCCGTCGGTGGCCACCCTCAAACGCCTGCTGGAAAAGATGGGGGCGGCCCCGGCGGCCATCACCCGCTTTAAAGAACCGTTCTGGCAGGAACAGAACATCGACCCCGCCACCTTGAAACCCGAGGCTTGGCTGAGGATTCTTTCGGAAAATCCGTTTTTGATTCAACGGCCCATCGTCGAAACGGAGACCCGGGCCCTGGTGGCCCGTCCGCCGGAAGAGGTCGACGCTCTGTTTTAAGGCCCGCTCGGGTCCAATAAAAAAGGCGGTCCCCGTCGCCGGGGACCGCCTTTTTGTTTCGGGGGAAATTTAGTTGGGGGGCCCGGAGGTCAAACGCCGAAGGCTGTCGACGACCCCCTCCAACACCCGCGGCTTCTGAATAAATCGGTCTTTCTCCCCCGTCAGCAGTTCCACGGGGACGCCGCCGCCCGACAACACCAGGACCGGAATGCGGCTCGTTTGAGGGCGGCTTTGAAGTTGGCGAATGACTTCGCGCCCATCCAACCCCGGGGCTTCCAAATCCAGCGCGATGACGTCCGGCCGCCATTCGAAGGCGCGCAGGGCCGCCTGCCCCCGATCGCTTTCCACCCGGACATCGAACCCCACCCCCTGGCAGGCGCCCGCCAAACGGGCGGCTTCCTCCAGGTCGTTCTCGATGACGAGGATCTTCTTTTGGACGGCCTCGGTCTTTTCCATGGTTTCAGATTACCACGGCCGCGAAGGAAACGGGATTAAGAAAATGTAACAATTATGTAACCTTTCGAGCCAATAAAGCCGTCAAAACGTCTTTATTGGGCGGGAGGTTGGTTTGGAGGGGAACCGCGTTGAAAACCGCGGCGGGCGGCCAATTCCTGGGCGCGCAGACGAGCCAGGGCGCGCTCCAGAGCGGCCACGGCCTGGGCGTCCAGTTTTTCGGCCGGGGTGGATTTGATTTTGGCCCGGGCCCGTTCGGCGGCCTGACGGGCTCGCTCGGCGTCAATCTCGTCCGCTATTTCGGCGGTCTCGGCGAAAACGGAAACCCGTCCGCCGTGAACCTCCACGAAGCCGCCCGACACCGCCAAAAGTTTTGTTTCCGGCCCGTCCCGCATGACCACCGTGCCCGGCTTCAATTCGGCCAACAGAGGCGCGTGGCCGGGCAAAATGCCCAACTGCCCCTCGAACGCGGGCAACACCAGGGAGTCCACTTCCCCCTCCCAGGTGGGCCGTTCGGGTGTCACGATGCTGACGGGAATGCGGGCGCTCATGGCTCAGCGTTTGGCTGGAACGCTCTCCTTCGTTTGTTTTTCGACTTCGGCGCGGTGTTTGGCCATTTCGGCTTCCACCTGCTTCTGCAGGTCCGCGGGGAGCATTCCCTGGCCCGGTAGCCGGGGCGGGTCGCCTTGGCGGTACGCGCCGGGGAGCATTTCGCCGCCATTGAAAAGCCGGGTTCGAACGGCGCGGAAAATCATGGCCATCACCTGGAGCGCCAAAGACACCACCAACACCAAAATCCACACGACGAGCGCCTTCTTGAGGGAGATCCCGTGGACTTCCACCGTGGCCACGATCAACAGGAAAAACCCGTAAATCATGACGGCCAGGAACAGGAACGGGACCACGCGCGAGGCGGCGCTCAGGGCGCTGAGGGGCGTGAGCAACGCCCAGCACCGGAACGCCGTTCGGAAGGGATGCGGCGACCCCATCAGGTGCCAAATCACGAAGAAAATCGCCGACAGGAAAAAGCCGACGCCGAGAGTCAGGGGCGGTCCGAAAACCAACCACATCAACCGGCCGCCCACGCTCAAGGAGGTCGCCCCGGGAACGAACCCCACGGCGAACCCCAGGGCCCCCGCGATCAACTGCCAAAAGAGCGCGTAGTAGATGGGCGTCGCGTACCCGCCTTCCGTCGCCACTTCGCGAAAGAACTGCCAGGGGTGACGCGCCATCCGTCCGGCCCATTGAAAAAGGGACGCGGGGGTCAAGCGTTGACCGATCGTTCGTTCCATGGATCCTCCTCGAGGGCCCGGGTTACTGGGTCAGGCCTTTGGCCTTTTCCGCCGCTTCCTCAATGCCGCCGACCATAAAAAACGCCTGCTCGGGCAGGTGATCCCACTTGCCGTCCACCAGTTCGCGGAACCCGCGGATGGTGTCCTTGAGCGCGACGTATCGGCCGGGAATGCCGGTGAACTGCTCCGCCACGTGGAAGGGCTGGGACAGGAATTTTTGGATCTTCCGGGCCCGGGCCACCAGCAGCTTGTCCTCTTCGGACAGTTCGTCGATGCCCAAAATGGCGATGATGTCCTGCAGGTCCCGGTAACGCTGCAACACGCGCTGCACCGCCCGGGCCGTGTCGTAGTGTTCCTGACCGACGATCTTGGGATCCAGAATGCGGCTGGTCGAATCCAGCGGGTCCACGGCGGGGTAAATCCCCAACTCCGCGATCTGACGGGAAAGCACGGTCGTGGCGTCCAAATGGGCGAAGGCCGTGGCCGGCGCGGGGTCGGTCAAGTCGTCGGCCGGAACGTAAATGGCCTGGACGGAGGTGACGGAGCCTTTTTTGGTCGAGGTGATGCGCTCCTGCAATTCGCCCATTTCCGTGGAGAGCGTGGGTTGGTACCCCACGGCCGAGGGCATGCGGCCCAGCAGGGCCGACACTTCGGACCCGGCCTGGGTGAAGCGGAAAATATTGTCGATGAACAACAACACGTCCTGGCCCGCTTTGTCGCGGAAATATTCGGCCTGGGTTAAGGCCGTCAAGGCGACCCGCAGGCGGGACCCGGGGGGTTCGTTCATCTGGCCGTACACCAGCACGGTTTTGGACAACACGCTTTCCCCGCCGGAAAGCTTGGACTGCTGCATTTCCAGCCAAAGATCGTTCCCCTCGCGGGTTCGTTCACCGACGCCGCCGAAAACCGAAACGCCGCCGTGCTGCTTGGCCACGTTGTTGATGAGCTCCATGATGACGACGGTTTTTCCCACGCCGGCGCCGCCGAACAGGCCCACCTTGCCGCCCTTCATGTAGGGCTCGAGCAAGTCGATGACCTTGATGCCCGTTTCGAAAATCTGGGGGGTGGTTTCCTGATCCGTGAAGTCCGGGGTGGGGCGGTGAATGGGAAACTTTTCCTTGGCCTCGATGGGGCCCCGGTAATCCTTGGGTTCCCCAAGGACGTCCATCAGGCGACCCAAACAGGCCGGGCCCACGGGAACCAAAATGGGAGCCCCCGAATCGACGGCGGCCATGCCGCGGCGCAGGCCGTCGGTGGGGCCCAGGGTGACGGCGCGCACGGTGTTGTCGCCCAGGTGTTGGGCCACTTCGGCGGTCAACACCCGGGTTTCCCCCCCCGCCGCCTCCACGTCGATTTTAACGGCGTTGTGAATCGCCGGCAGCTGGCCCGCGGGGAACTCCATGTCCACCACGGGACCGATGACTTGAACGACTTTTCCCGAACTCATGAGGCGCTCCTTGGCTTATTGAAAATGATACCGGGCCGACATCCCAACGACGGCCTCGGCGCCCAGCTCCACCGAGGCGGTCAAGGTCCAAGCGTCGTTGGGCGAGTAGCCGATGCCGCCGAATCCGCCGAAACGTTGCTCGGTGTCGAATTTCGTAACGGCGTTTGAAATCTCGAACCGCATATCCGGACGCACAAAACTGACCCCGCCGAACAAGTCCACGTGCTCGACCAGGGGCACCGTCGCGCCCCCGGCCAGGGAGAGCTCCAGCCAGTTCAAGTTGTCCCGGCTGGATTTGGTCCCTTGAAAAAAGTCCACCCCGGCCACAAACCCCAGGCGCACCGGACCGAGGGGTTCCGGCGGCGACCAGTGAAGCCCGCCTCCCAACCCCCACAGATCGGGATTGAAGGACGAATTTTCCAAATTGATTCGCCCGGTGAAGGGCACGCCCCGGGCGAAGAGTTCGAACCCCTGACCCAAACCGCGGGCGTATTGAACCGTGAACCGGTGCGCGTTCAGTTGAACGTCCGGGCCGTTGGTGCCTTTGACCCGGATGTCCCGGTCGCCGGTGTCGTAAATGAATTCGATCGAATGCTCGTCCCGCCCGTTGGCGCGACCGATCTGCCCAAACCACGCCGCCTGGGCGGTGGTGCCCGCCAACACCGTGGCCATCAAAATCCATTTTTTCATCGACGTCTGCCCCCTTTGTTGAACGACACGGTTTCGTTCCGGTCGTCAAAACATACCTTAAATCGGTCGAACACGCCCTTGCGGCCCAGCAAATTGAAGGCGCCGCCGAGGGCGCTGCAAAAACCCACTTCCACGGGAACCACCGTCCGGTCCAGCCGCAACTTCAGCGTTCGGGTGAAAACCGGGATGCGCCGATCGCCCGCCACGACGATGTAAAACTTGGGACATTTCCGCAGATCCACCCCGAGGCGGCTCGCCTCGTAGGTGTGGAGAATGGTGAAACTCGCCCCCGAATCCACGTACACCCACAGGTTGTGCCACCGGCCCCGCCCCCAAAACTCGACGGGGATGACGGGGGCCTTGCCCTCACGAAAGACGGAATAGTCGAAGCGGATCAAGCGCCGGTCCCTGCCCCAACGATGGAACGCGAACCACCGACGCCGGAAGACCCGGACGGCGGGACGCTTTCCGTTCCACCGCCTCGGGGCGGGCGCCCACCGCCACCACGCGCTCGTCGGCCACGGCCACGTAACGACCGCCGTAAAGGTCCACGAGCTTGCCGAAATTCTTCGAAATCCAGCGGTCGTTTTTGTTCATGGCGTCCCCTAGTTCAACGCCTCCGCGCCGCCCACCAACTCCGAAATTTCCTTGGTGATGGCCGCCTGGCGTATTTTATTGGCCGTGAGCGTCAAACCGGCGATCAGTTCCTTGGCGTTTTTCGAGGCGTTTTCCATGGCCGTCATGCGGGCGCCCATTTCCGAAGCGTAGGATTCCAAGAGCGCCCGGAAAATTTGCGCTTTGAGCACCCGGGGAAACAGGGATTCCAACAGGCGCGAACGCTCCGGCTCGTAGATAAAAGGCGCCTCCCAGCGGGTCGCGACCGGCCGCGCCGGCGGCGCGAGGGGCAGAAGGGGCGCCACGACCACGTTCTGCTGGATGGCGGATTTAAATTCGGTGTAAATAAGGGTGACGTCGGCCGCGCCCCCCTTCGTAAAAAAATTCATGAGATCCTGGCCGATGACCTCCGCCGTGGCGTAGCCCAACTGGCCGAACACGCCCACGTATTCCCCCCCCAGGGCCAACCCGGCCCGGCGGAAATAATCCCGACCCTTTCGACCCACGCAAAAGAGGCGTACGTCCCGGTCGGTGTTGTTCCGGAGGAACTCCAGGGTTTTCTTGATCAAATTCGTGTTGAAGGCGCCGCAGAGCCCCCGGTCCGCCGAGATCAACAACACCCCCCGGGGCCCCGCCGGCGCGCCCTTCAGAAGCGGGTGCGTCAATTCCTCGGCGGAAAGGACACCGTCTTGGTTCACGTCGGCGACCTGCCACAGGACGTCGGCCAGCATCCCCGCCATTTTGTTGGCGAAGGGCCGGGCCCCCAGAATGCGGGCCTGCCCCCGGCGCAGACGGGCCGCGGCCACCATCTTCATGGCCTTGGTGATCTGCTGCGTCGATTTGACGCTTTTGACCTTTCGCCGGAGTTCCCGAAGGGACGCCATGGGGAATCGTTAAACCTTGAACCGCGCCTTAAATTCCCCGACGGCGGCCGACAACTTCGCCTTGAGATCGTCGTCCAGGGTTTTCTTGTCGGCCAGGGTTTTCAACAGATCGCCCCGGTCCTTTTCCAGCCAGTTCAAGAGGTCCGCTTCGAACCGACGCAGGGCCTCCACCGGCAGGTCGTCCAGGAAGCCGTTGGTCGCGGCGAAAATAAGCGCCACCTGGCGCGGCACGGACTGGGGCTGGTATTGGTCCTGCTTCAATATTTCGACGATGCGCTGCCCCCGGGCCAGCTGGGCCTGGGAGGCCTTGTCGAGGTCCGAACCGAATTGGGCGAAGGCCGCCAGCTCGTTGTACTGGGCCAGGTCCAAGCGGAGTTTGCCGGCCACCTGCTTCATGGCCTTCACCTGGGCGCTGCCGCCCACGCGGCTGACGGAAAGCCCCACGTTGACCGCGGGCCGGACGCCGGAGAAGAACAGGTTCGACTCCAGGTAAATCTGCCCGTCGGTGATGGAAATCACGTTGGTCGGGATATACGCGGACACGTCGCCGGCCTGGGTCTCGATGACGGGCAGGGCCGTAAGGGACCCGCCGCCGTTTTTGTCCGACAATTTGCAGGCGCGCTCCAACAACCGGGAATGCAGGTAGAAGACGTCCCCGGGGAACGCCTCGCGCCCCGGCGGCCGGCGAAGCAGAAGCGACAGCTGGCGGTAGGCGACGGCGTGTTTGGACAAATCATCGTAAACGCAAAGGACCGCGCGGCCGTTCCACATGAATTCCTCGCCGATGGCGCAGCCGGCGTAGGGGGCGATGAATTGGAGGGGCGCGGCTTCGGACGCCGAGGCGCTCACCACGATGGAATAGTCCATGGCGCCCAAATCCGTCAGCTTCTGCACCACCTGGGCGACGGTGGATTGCTTTTGCCCGATGGCCACGTAAATGCAGACGGGGCGGTTCGGATCGTTCTTTTGATTGACGATGGTGTCGATGGCGATGGCGGTTTTGCCCGTTTGCCGGTCGCCAATGATGAGTTCCCGCTGGCCCCGGCCGATGGGGATCATGGCGTCGATGGCCTTGATGCCGGTCTGAAGGGGTTCGCGCACGGGCTGCCGTTCCACGACGCCGGGGGCCACGACCTCGATGGGCCGGGCTTTCTTCGTGTTGAGCGGGCCCTTCCCGTCGATGGGTTGGCCGAGGGCGTTGACCACGCGGCCGATCAGGGCCTCGCCCACGGGCACTTCCATGATGCGTCCCGTGCGCTCCACCTTGTCGCCTTCCCGAATTTTTTCCGATTCGCCGAGCAACACGGCGCCCACGCTTTCGCGTTCGAGGTTCAAAACAATGCCCACCACGCCGTGGGGGAACTTCAGCATTTCGCCGGCCAGGGCGTTGGCCAGGCCCCAGACGCGGGCGATGCCGTCGCCGACCTGGAGGACGGTGCCGACTTCCTTCATTTCCGCCGTGAGTTGAAAGCCTTCCAGGCGCTCTTTGAGAACGCGGGTGATTTCTTCGGGTTGGATTGCCATGGGGTATCCTTTAATTCGTGGCCGAACTCAGCCACGCGTCTTTCAATCGAGCCAATTGCGCCGCCACGCTGCCGTCCCAGAGGCGGTCGCCGACCTGAACGACCAGTCCCCCCAGGAGCGCGGGGTCCGCGCGGGGGTGAAGCGTCACGTCGCCGAAAATCTTGGACAGCGATTTCTTGAGCGACGCCGTCTGCTCGGCGGTCAGCGGCTGGGCCGTGCCCACCGCCACCGCCACCACGCCCCGGGCTTCATCGGCCATTTCGTTGAAACGGCGGGCGATCTCGCCCAGGGCGTCCAGGCGTTTCTTTTCCATCAAAAGGTCCAACAACCGGCCGGTGAAGGCCGTGGGTTTCCCCAGGGCCCGGGCCAGCAATTCGCCTTTGACCGCGGGAGCGACCCGCGGGTGCTGCAGGGCCGCGGCCCACTCGGGCACGGCCGCCGCGACGTCGAGCCAGCGGGCCAGGTCGGCGCGCACGCCGTCGACGGCTTGGCCGTTTCGGGCGGCCTCAAAGAGGGCCCGGGCGTAGCGGTCGATGACGGCGCGGTCCGCGGCTTTGAGCATTATTTCCCCGAGGAGCTTTCCAGGTCGCCCAGGGTTTCCTTGATCAGCCGGTCCTGGGCCGACTTGTCCAAGCCCTGGCGGAGGATTTTCTCCGCCGCCCGGAGGGACATTTCCGCCACTTCCGCGCGGACCTCGCGCAAAAGGCGCCGCTCTTCCTCGGCCAATTTCTTCCGGGCGGCCTCCAGCAGGCGCTCGTTTTCCGCCTGGGCGGCGCGAAGGATTTCGTCCTTCGTGCGGCGGCCGGCGGCTTCCGCTTCGGCCAGGATGTCCCGGGCCTTGGCGTCCATCCGCGCGATCTGTCCCTCGTAGTCCCGGCGCAGTTTTTCCGCTTCGGCTTTGGACCGTTCGGCGGCCTGGATGTTGTTTTTGATGGACTCTTCCCGGGCGCGGAGGGCCTCCAAAATGGGCTTCCACGCGAACCGGGCCAGCACCCCGACCAACAACAGGAAGGTCAGGGCCGTCCAGACCATCAGCCCCGTGTGGGGCGTGAAGAGTTGCTCCACGGACGTCGTCCTTGGAGGGCGCTTATTTCACCGTGTCGTGGTGCGCGGCGGGTTCCGCGGCGGCGCCCGGCATCGGGATGGCTTTCAAACCGAGGTTCAAGGCGATGACGTAGGCCACGCCCAAACCGACGATGCCCAAGCCTTCGATCAAGAAGATGAAGAGCTGCATGTTGCCCTTGATCGCGCTGGCCGCTTCCGGTTGACGGGCGGTGCCTTCCACGGCGGCGCTGACCACTTTCGCGATGGCGCCCGCCGCGCCCAAAACCACCAACCCCGCGCCCAAACCGGCCGAGATGTAACCCAGACCCAAGAAGAATTGCTCAGACATGATTTCCGCTCCTTTGATGGTGTAAAAAGTAAATCAGTGTTCGGGGTGCAACGCCCCGCCGACGAATATCGCCGTCAACATCGTGAAGACGTACGCTTGAACCAGCGCCACGATCAGCTCCAAGAGGTACAGCCCCAGGGTGAGGAAGGCCAGGCTGAACATCAACCGGGGTACTCCG